>JBAZNL010000031.1 GCA_041649275.1 Candidatus Izemoplasmatales bacterium | reverse complement strand
TATTGTCTTCGCGAACGAGCCTAAGGCGGCGACCCGTTTTGCTATCCTGCTGACTGGAGGTTCCTCAAACCCGCAGGCTGGAAGGAGGAACCCCGCTACCTATGCTTAGGCGGCGAAAGCGAAATTGTTGTTGGCAGTTATTTGCCGGTGCGTGTATAGTCCGCCGACTGCATGCTTGCTCGACTCGAACTGCCCTGTCGAATCCAGAACAGCCCCATGTGGGTGAAACGACTTGCCTGTTACTTCCGACCCGTCGGCGGCATCCGCCATGCGTCGGCCGCCGGATCGGATCGGTGTGCGATTTTCCTCTCCTGTTTCTTCTGCACGGCGCGCATCACGAGCCATGCGAGCACGAGGGCCGTCACGAATCCCCAGAGGACGAGGATCAGGACGAGGGTATTGTCCCAGAGCGCGCGGAAGACCAGAATCAGGATCCCGCCGAAAGCGCCGATGATGCCGAGGAGGGTTTCCCTCCAATAATGGAATCGATAGAAGGCGTTCCTGTCTTCATTCGTATTCGAATTTCTGATCATTCCTGCCTCCTTCGAGCCTTCTAGGCCTTCAATCGACCGCGATGTTCTTCATCGCCTTCTGCATCCTCCGCTTCGAGTCCGCTTCCTTCGCGACCTCGCGCTTGTCGTACTGCTTCTTGCCCTTCGCGAGCGCGATCTCGATCTTGCACAGCCCTTCCTTCAGGTACACCTTGGTCGGGACGAGCGTGAGCCCGTCGGTCTTGAGGCGCTGCCCGAGCTTCAGGATCTCATGCTTCCGCATCAGGAGCTTGCGCTCGCGCAGCTCCTCGTGGTTGAAGATGTTGCCGTAGTCGTACTTGGCGATGTTCATGTTGAGGACGTAGAGCTCGCCGTCCTTGACCCGGCAGTAGCTGTCGGAGACCGAGACCTTGCCGGCGCGGATCGACTTGATCTCGGTCCCGGTGAGGACGATGCCGCACTCGAACGACTCGAGGAAGAAGTACTCGTGCGACGCCTTCTTGTTGCTTGCGATCACTTTCATGGCTTCTCCTCTCAGACGAGTTCGAAATCGACTTGTCCCTTCAGGGGATTGGCCCCGAGGAGCTTCACCTTCACGACCATGCCTATAGTATACTCTTTCCGCGAGGAAATGCCAAGATAGACCATCTTGTCCTCGATGAACTCCATCGCTTCCTTGAAGGTCGACATGTGGACGAGTCCTTCGACGGTGTTCGGCAGTTCGACGAACATCCCGAAGCGGGTGAGCGTCGAGACGACGCCCTCGAAGACTTCGCCGACGTGCGGGATCATGAACTCGGCCTTCTTCATGTCCATCACCTCGCGTTCGCAGAGCATCGCGACGCGCTCGGCCTTGCTGGTAGCCTCGGCGATGTCGGGGAGGACGTCGCCGAAGCGGGAGATCATCTTCTTCGTCACCGGACCTGAGAACAGGTAGCTCCGGAGGAGGCGGTGGACGGTGGTGTCGGGATAGCGCCGGATCGGGCTGGTGAAATGGGTGTAGTTCTCGAACGCGAGGCCGTAGTGGCCGTCGTTGCTTTCGGAGTAGCGGGCCTTCGCCATCGACCGGAGCATCAAAGTGTTGATGACCTTGTCGAACTTGGTGCCGTCGACGGCGGTGAGGAGCTGCTGGAGGTCGACCGGGGTGATCTTCTTCGGAATCTTCTTCTGGTAGCCGAGCTCCTTCGCGAGCTTGAAGAGGGCGGAAAGCTTGTCGGGGTCGGGGTTCTCGTGGATCCGGAAGAGACCCGGCAGGCCGAGCTTCATGAAGTGGCCGGCGACGGTCTCGTTCGCGATCAGCATGAACTCCTCGATGATGCCCTCGGAGATCCCGCGGTCCTTGACGACGATGTCGACGACCTTGCCGTCCGCATCGAAGACAAGCTTCGGCTCGATCGTCTCGAAGTTGATCGATCCGGCCACGGAGCGCTTGTCGTAGAGGATCTTCGCGAGGTCGCGCATCGCCGGCGCGACGGCGGCGATGGCGGGATACGCGGCGATCGTCTGGACGTCGCCGGCGAGAATCCTGTTCATCTTCGTATAGGTCATCTGGGCGCGGCTTCGGATGACGGCCTCGACGATTTCGTAGTCGGTGACGTCGCCCTTCCGGTCGATCGTCATGAGACACGACATCGCCAGCCGCTCGACATCAGGGTTGAGCGAGCAGATGCCGTTCGAGAGTTCCCGCGGAAGCATCGGGATGACGCGGTCGGCGAGGTAGACGGACGTGCCGCGACGGTAGGCCTCGGCGTCGAGGGCGGTGTTCTCCACAACGTAGTGCGAGACGTCGGCGATGTGGACGCCGAGCCGGTAGTTTCCGTCCGAAAGGATCTCGAGCTCGACGGCGTCGTCGATGTCCTTCGTGTCCTCGCCGTCGATCGTGAAGATCAGACGGTCGGTGAGGTCGCGACGGCCTGCGCGCTCGGCCGGTTGGACGGTCGCGGGAATCTTCGCGACTTCGGCCTGGACCTCGTCGGGGAATTCGACCGTGAGGCCGTGCTCGGCCACGATCGTGAGGATCTCGATGCCTGGATCGGTCGGATGGCCGATGATCTCGATCGGCTTGACGTCGAGGATCCTGCTTGCGGAATAGCGGAGGATCTCCGCCTTCACGACGGTATGGTCCTTCAGGTTCTGGCGGAACTGCGGGCGGACCTTGAAGAGGTACTCGCCGATCGGGTTCTTGGGGAAGACGGCGCCCTGGAAGTACTCGCCGACGACGACTTTGAGCCCCCGCTCGAGGATCCGGAGGACGGCGCCCTCGAGGCGGCCGTCGTCGGACCGGCGGGTGATCCGGACGAGCACGCGGTCCTTGTCCATCGCGTCCTCGACGTTTCCGCGCGGGATGAAGACGTCGGGGCCCTCGGTGCCTTCGGGCCGGACGAAGCCGTAGCCTTGGCGCTTCAGATCGATCGCGCCCCTGACGAGGCCGAGGCGCTCGACGGTGTCGTAGCGCTCGCGACGGTTCTTCGCGATCACGCCGCGGCGCTCGAGGTCTTCGAGGGTCGTCCGGAGGATCTGGCGGTCCACTTCGGATCTGACGCCGAAAAGGGCCGCGAGGCCTTCGAAGTCGGCGGGCACGTAGCGTTCGCCTTCGATGATCTTCATGATGTCGTAAGCCATGTCACCGCCTCCTTTCAAGACCGCGGAATTTCACCGAAGGGGGTAAAAAAAAGGACACTTCGTCGTGTCCTAGAGGATGATGGCGAGAATCGTGACGACCGCGAACACCACGGACATGCCGACGGTGAGGCGCGTCAGGAAGAGTTCCGGCCCGCGCTGCTTCTGGTTCTTGAAGAGCTCGGACTTCTCCCCGGAAAACGTATTCTTGACATCGTCCTTCGACTCCTGGATCATCACCAGGGCGATCAGGAGCACCGATACGACAAGCAACAGCCAATCCAGAAATCCCATGAAGAATCCCTCCGTATGCTGCCGGAAGAACGTTCCGGAATCAGCGGCTAATATACCTATGATATTATACCATAAAAAAAGCCTTTGGGAAGACCCAAAAGCTTTTTGATTTGATGCGATTCACTTCTTGACGCTGTAGAACGACTTCATCCCCTGGTACTCGGCGATCTCGCCCAGTTCCTCCTCGATCCGGAGGAGCTGGTTGTACTTCGCGATCCGGTCGGTGCGGGAGAGCGATCCGGTCTTGATCTGGCCGGCGTTGGTCGCGACCGAGATGTCGGCGATCGTGGAGTCTTCGGTCTCGCCGGAGCGGTGGCTCACGACGGCGGTGTAGCCGGCCCGCTTCGCCATCTCGATGGCGTTGAAGGTCTCGGTGAGCGAGCCGATCTGGTTGACCTTGATCAGGATCGAGTTGGCGATCCCTTCCTTGATGCCGCGGGCGAGGCGCTCGGTGTTGGTGACGAAGAGGTCGTCGCCGACGAGCTGGATCTTCTTGCCGAGCTTCCTGGTGATCATCGCCCAGCCTTCCCAGTCGTTCTGGTCGAGGCCGTCCTCGATCGTGATGATCGGGTACTTGTCGACGAGGCCGGCGTA
>JBAZNL010000030.1 GCA_041649275.1 Candidatus Izemoplasmatales bacterium | reverse complement strand
CACCGCGTGATGTCCTTCACGAACATCCCGGTGATCTCCTTGAACATCCCGATCGTCATCGGCCCCTCGTGCGAAAGCAGGTCGATGAACTTCCACTCGAGCGGTCCCATCCGCTCGGGTTCTTTTCTGTATACCGCCGCGAACAGCGGCAACTCGTCGAAACGCACGTAGGCGATCCCGCTCTTCTGGAAGCGTCCCTTGACGATCCGGCGGTTCGAGCGGAGGGAATCGTTGTACCGCGTGTCGTCGAAGGCGGCGCGGTGCTGCAGGAAGGGCGCCGTCCCCGGCCGGATCCAGTAATCGGTCGGGACCGGCGACATCATCCGGAACAGGTCGTCGTATTCCGCCTTCGTCTCGACCGGAGAGAGCATGCGCGAGCGTTCCATGCGGAGAAATTCGACGTTCTTTTCATTGATCATCCCGCCACCCCCGTCTTCCAGCCCATCTCGACGCGGACCTCGTCGTTTTCGACGTCCGCGTCCGTATAGCACGTCGTATCGAGTCCGATGAACGTGAAGCCGTGCTTCCGGTAGAGCGCGATCGCCGCGAGGTTGCACGTCTGCGTCTCGAGGATCGCCAGACGGCAGCCCTTCTCGACGGCCTTCATCTTCGCGAACTCGAGCAGGGTTCCGCCGAGTCCCCGAAGCCTGCGATGTTCCTCGACCCAGAGTTCGGTGATCCGGAGGCGCCGGCTCCAGGTCTCTTCGGCGATTTCCACGCAGCCGGCGAGAATCTCGCCGTCGAAGATCCCATAGGCTTCGACGTTCCCGAAGTACGGCGGATAGAGTTCCATCTCGTATTCCTTGAGCCGGGGTTCGTCGAACGGTGTCAAAGTCATTCGGAACGACGCCGCATCCTCCGTCGCGTCGACCGCAACCCTGAAGGCACCGGTCGTCGCGTACGACACCGGCAGCTTCACGCCGCGGTAGTTCTCCTTCTCGAGCGGGACGGGCGATGAGGGAATCATCGCTTCGCCTCCGCCCGGCGGGCGAGTCCCCGGTCGGTCCAGAAGAGCCCGTAGCCGATCAGGACCACGAACAGCGCGACGACGACGATCGGAAGCGGTCCGTAGGTCGACACGTCCATGAAGAAGTACGGATACGCCGAGACGGCGTCCTCGCTCAGCCAGAAGGTCCCGCCGAGCGCGGCGTAGACGATCGTGTAGACCCAGTACAGGATCGGAAACGCCGTCCAGTACAGCGGCTGGAAGACCGTGAACCGCCCCTTGCGGTCGAAGAGGAAATAGTCGAGAAGCGAAAGGACCGGCGTCGATACGTGCACGAGGAAGTCCTTGAGCGACGTCGGGTCGTACGACCCCCCGTCGCCGATGAACGGACGGAGCATGACGTTGAACACGATTCCGGTGAGGACGATCCCGACGGTCGTCTGCCCCTTGAGGAGGGGAAGCCATGCCGGTTCGCCGTCCTTCTTCATGAGGTCGCGGACGACGAGCCAACCGAACAGGAGGACGCAGAGGACGTTCGACTGCGTCGTGAAATAGGAAAACGAAGCCGTCACGTCTTCGGTCTCCCGGATCAGGAGCCAGACGCCGAGCGTGGAGCCGAGGATGAGGAGGATGCGGTAGGTGATCCGGATGCTTCTGTTGTCCATCATTTCGTTCCTTTCGCGATCAGTGCGAACGACGTCGCCGGATCGAACGGCCGGCCGTCGAAGCCGCCGTACAGGACGACGTTCGTGAAGCCCGCGTCCCTCATCATGCGTTCGAGGGAACGCGCGCGCAGCGGGAAGAGCGGCGTGTCCGCCTCGTAGACCTGGTCTTCATAGGTGAGACGCGTTTGAAAACGGACGCGGCCGTCCTCGAGGACGTAGTTCCGGGTGAACGTGCGTCCCTGGTTTTTGATCGGCGGGAGGGCGGTGATCCTTTGATCGAGGATGCGGTCGTAGTTCACGATCTGGACGACGGCGGATCCGCCGTCGACGAGGGATGAATACATCCGCCGGATCATCACGCCGATCTCGGCTTCGGAGGAGAGATGGACGAGGGTGTTCCCGATGCAGTAGACGCCCTCGTAGAGGGAGACCGACGAGAGCGAGCGGATGTCGGATGCGCCGAAGGTCGCGGGCGATCCCGCCTGAAGCGCCTTCTTCCTCGCGATGTCGACCATGCGTTCGTCGAGGTCGATCCCGTCGGCGCGGTAGCCGAGGGCGCGGAGCGCGAGGACGTGTCCGCCGGTGGCGCAGCCGAGGTCGAGGACGCGCCCCTTGCGGAAACTCTTCGAAAGGAAGGCGACCGTCGGGCGGTCGACGGGGAAGATGAGATCGTAGTGGTCGGAGAAGTCGCGGTACAGGTCCATGGGGTCCTCCTAGTGCTCTTCGATCCGGACGGCCGACAGTCCGGAGAAGGCCGCGAAGCGTTCGAAACAGGACGTTAGCGCCGTCTGAAACGCCTGCGTCGGCTTGAATCCGTCCTCGAGCCAGACGTTCTTCACGGAAAGGACGTCCTCCTTGCGGAGGGTGCGCAGTTCCACCCGCCCGACGAAGGTTTCGCCGTAGAGGAGCGGGAGGGCGTAATGGGCGTACTTCATCTTTCCCGGCGGCGTGTAGATCTCCCAGACGTAGTCGAAGCCGAAGATCGCGCGGATCAGATTCCGGTCCCAGATCATCGCGTCGAGCGGGGCGACCAGGGTCGCCTTCTTCGGATAGCGTCGTTCCTCCTTCGCGAGGGTCGCGAGCGGCAGGTCTTCCGTCTTCAGATAGAACGCATCCTTGAGTCCCTCCACGGAAGCGGGAACGACGGACCCCTCTTCCAGAAGCCGGGCGAAGGCTTCCCTCCGCTTCGCGGCGGTGAGGCCGCCGATCATCAGATAGGCCTCGGGACCCTTGTCCCAGAGGAGGCCGACGGCGCCGACGCGGCGGAGCACCCGCCAGGCGTGGTAGGACGCCTCGTCCGGATGCGGGTCGGGGGCGTCGAGGAGGGCCTTCGGAATCAGGTTCTCCGCCGGGGCGAAGTGGCGGATCTTGCCTTCCTTGTGATGGATCAGCAGTTCACCGGAATAGTACATCGCCTCGAGCGTGGCCCGCGAGAGCGAGGTCTCGCCCCAGTACCAGTCCGCCCGCCCGAGGTCGAAGGACTTGGTCGAGAAGGATTCCTTCCCGGCGGAAAGGTCGCGGATCTTCGGCGCGACGGCGTCGATCGTCTCGCTCACGCGCCCCCACTGGCGGATATGCCTGCGGTTCCGAAAGAAGGCCGGGTAGTCTTCGGTCGGGATCACCGACATCTGCTTGTCGAAATGGTCGTAGAGGAGGCGATCCTTATAAAGCAGCTCCTGGAGGTGTTCCTTCCGGTAGCCTTTGACGCGCGCCTGGAGGACCAGGTCGGCGTTCATCCCGCAGACGTCGACGGGATCGAACTGGATGCATCCGGCAGCCCTGACGTAGTCGAGGACGCCCTGTTTTCCTACGTACCGCGTGGGACCGAGCAGTCCCTGTTTGAGCAGGATGAAGCGGCGGGCTTCCGCCTTCGTGAAGAGGTTCGGTTCCATCGGGTCGCTCCCTGCATTGACGTTATCTACATTATACACGAAAAAGCGCCGACGGAAGCCATTGTCGGCGCATGTTTCGGCGATCGTTCCATCGGCCGACCGCAACTTTATGCAGGGATTTAGCAGATGTGCATACAACTTTTTACATACCGGTGATGGGGCCGAAAGACACTTTATGCAGTATATGACGAGTCGTTTCCGACACTTCATGCAAGGCGTTCCCCTGGTTCTTCATCGCCCGCATGACGCGATCACCACCGCACCCGTCCCATCAAAAAGCAGGACGGTCCGTCCGTCCTGCTCAATCGTTCATCGGTGTCCTTGGTTCCGACGACTTCCAAGAGGTCTTCCTGCGTAACCCGTTCAGATGCGAGTACGGCAGACGTCCTTCCTTCTGGAGCCTGCCGACGACGATGCCGGGAGCGATGCCGATCGCATCGGCGAAGGCGACGACCGCGGCTTCGGAGATGGATCCGGCGCGAAGGAACTCCGCGTAGGCGGTCGCGGGGATCAGGGTGTCGCGGGCGAACGCGTCCGCATCCCGTTCGAGTTCTTCATCCTGTCCGTCGACGATCATCACCCGTCTCTTCATCTGCCGCACGTGCCCGAGCTCATGGAAGAGGGAGAACCAGAAGATGTCCATGTATTTGCCCCGGTCGTTGACGAGCAGGGAAGGTCGATCGCCGGCGATCCACTTGACGACGCCGTTGACGTTCGCTTTCGCGAGATCCGGCAGCGGAACGTAGGCGATCCCGCAAGGAGAGAGGATCGCCTCGATGGCCGCGTGGTCGACGCCATCGTCGGCGACCGTCAACCGACGCAATGCCCTCGTCGCCTCGTCCAGCTTGGCGGATTCGAACGCAGGCGTGACCTTGCGCGCCGCCAGATCGAGCCCGATCGTGATCCAGGCGTTGCGCGGCACGATGGTTTCGGGTCCCTCCTTCGGCGTCGATTGGCGGCATAACGTAAGAAGGTCATGTTTGGCGAGCGTTTCGAGCCGTACGACCCGGAGCGCTTCGCGAAGCCGCAGGATCCTATCTTTCCAGCCTTTCGCCTCAGGTACGATGCCGAGATCCCGGAAATATCCGTAGTCGAGCATGTCGAGAAAGGGACGGTCGGATTCGATGCCGTATTCCTCCGCCTGTTCCGCGACGTACATCTCATATTGGTTCTGCAGCCGCACCCAGACGTCCGGCTTCGTGCCGAAGAAGGCGCCGAGTTTGCGCGCCGTCTCGGCGTTCAGTCCCCGATCGCCGCCGATCAGCTCGCTCAGGTCCTTGTCCGACATGTCGAGCCGCGCCGCGCACTCGTGTCGCGTCATTCCGAGGGCGTCGATCGCGTCCTCCACATAGGAACCCGGGTGGTAGGCAGGTCTTCTTTTTTCATTCTTCATAGTGGTTCGATACCTCCGCTACCGCGAAATCGCATTCGACGAGCAGGACGTCCAGGGCGGTCTCCTTGACGACGGGACGCCCGTCGCCGTCGAGCGCCGTCAGGAGCAGGCGCATTCCGCTCGTCTTCACCAGGTCGATCGCGAAACGATGCGTTTCCGTATGCTTCAGGGGATGGAAGCGGAACTGCGGGACGTGGACGAAATCCGCAAGCGCATCGGCGGCTTCGGCGAAGTCGATCGCCTTCATCAGCCGTTTTGCGACATCGTCGCCCAATCGCCGACGGGCGTACGCGAAATCGCAGCACAGCCGTTCATCCTGTTTCGTTCGGTAGACGATCCGCATCCGCTCACCCTTCCAAGTGATTTCATTTTACCATATTCGAAAAACGTAATCAAGAAAAAACATCGGAATCGATCCGATGTTTTAGTTGAATGACGATCAGATGACGGAGAGTTCCTTCCCGACCTGGCGGAAAGCCTCGAGCGCGAAGTCGAGGTCCTCCTTCGTATGCGCGGCCGAGATCATCGCGCGCAGGCGTCCCTTGCCCTTCGGCACCGTCGGGAAGACGATCCCGGAGACGAACACGCCGGCCTCGAGGAGCTTCTTCGAGAACGCCATCGTCTTCGCCTCGTCGCCGATCATCACGGGCGTGATCGGGGTCTCCGAACGGCCGATGTCGAAGCCGAGGGCGGTCATTCCGGCCTTGAAGTAGCGTGCGTTCTCCCAGAGCCTGTCCGTCGCCTCGGTCGAGGTCGACAGGATCCGGATCGACTCGATCGCGGCGGCTACCGAGGCCGGCGGGATCGCCGTCGAGAAGAGCAGCGGGCGGCCCCGGTGGAGGAGCCATTCCTTGACGTTCTTCTTCGAACAGCAGTAGCCGCCGACGACGCCGACGGCCTTCGAGAGCGTGCCGATCGCGAAGTCGACGCGTCCGTGGAGGTGGAA
>JBAZNL010000029.1 GCA_041649275.1 Candidatus Izemoplasmatales bacterium | reverse complement strand
CCGCGCAAGGAAGCCAACGCGATCCTCGAAGCCCGCAAGCTCGGCATCCCCGTCTTCGGCATCGTCGACACCAACTGCGACCCCGACGACGTCGACTACATCATTCCGGCGAACGACGACGCCCTCCGCTCGGTCAAGCTGATCGTGTCGAAGATGGCGGACTCGATCGTCGAAGCCCTCGGCGGCGCCGCCGGCGGCGTCGCTCCGGTCCTCGCCGAAGCCGCAGCCGAAGCGAAACCCGCCGAAGCGAAACCCGTCGAAGTAAAACCCGTCGAAGCGAAACCGGTCGAAGCGAAACCGGTCGAGGCGAAACCCGCCCCGGCTCTCGCTCCCGTCCCCGCGCCCGCTCCGGCCCCGGCCGAAGACCTCTCGGCGAAGACCGTCAAGGAACTCCTCGAGATCGCCAGAAGCCGCGGCGTCACGATCACCAAGGAAATGCGCAAGGCCGACATCCTCGCCGCGCTGAAATAACCCTTTCGGGGAGCTGGCGACAGCTCCCCTTTTTCAAGGAAAAACCGTCCGCGGATTGTGAACGGGAACGATTTATGGTAAACTAACTATAGAATTTCCAGGAGGAAACACAATGGACATCACTGCCAACATGGTAAAGGAACTGAGAGAAAAGACCGGCGCCGGGATGATGGACTGCAAGAAGGCCCTCACCGCCGTCGATGGAGATATGGTCAAGGCGGTCGACTGGCTCCGCGAGAAGGGCATCGCCAAGGCCGAGAAGAAGGCCTCCCGCATCGCCGCCGAAGGCATCGCCGACATCGCCGTCAAGGGCGACAAGGCCGTCGTCTTCGAAGTGAACTGCGAAACCGACTTCGTCGCCCACGGCGACAAGTTCGCCGCGCTCGCCGCCAAGGTCGGCGCCGCGCTCGCCGCGTCCGACGCCGAGACCACCGAGGCCGCCCTCGAGGCGTCCGTCGAGGGCCGCACCGTCAAGGCCTTCCTGCTCGAGAACGTCGCCGTCATCGGCGAGAACATCACCCTCCGCAACGTCACCGTCGTGCACAAGAACGCCGACCAGCACTTCGGCGTCTACAAGCACATGGGCGGCAAGATCGTCACCCTGACCGTCCTGAACGGCGGCGCCGACGACGTCGCCAAGGACGTCGCGATGCATGCCTGCGCGATGAACCCGCGCTACCTCGCCCCCTCGGACATCCCCGCCGAAGTGATCGCGCACGAGCGCCAGATCCTCCAGGCCGAGGCCCTGAACGAGAACGCCGCCAACCCCAAGCCGAAGCCCGAAGCGATCATCGTCAAGATGGTCGAAGGCCGTCTCCAGAAGAATCTGAAGGAGATCTGCCTCGTCAACCAGCCGTTCGTCAAGAACCCCGACCAGTCGATCGACGAGTTCGTGCGCGCGAAGGGCGCCTCGATCGCCTCTTTTATCCGTCTCGCGATGGGCGAAGGCATCGAGAAGAAGGTCGAGGACTTCGCCGCCGAGGTCATGTCGCAGATCAAGTGATTTTCGGATGAAATCGAAGGACACCGCAACGTGTCCTTTCTTTCTAGGACGAAACGGAGGGAAACCATGGAGAAGAAACGCGTATTGATCAAACTGAGCGGCGAGGCGCTCGCCGGCAAGAACGGCGTCGGGATCGACCCCCAGGTCGTGAAGAAGATCGCCCGCGAGATCAAGGCCGCCTACGACCTCGACGTCGCCGAGATCGCCGTCGTCGTCGGCGGCGGGAACATCTTCCGCGGGAAGCTCGCGGCGGAGATGGGCATCGATCGCGCCAGCGCCGACTACATGGGCATGCTCGGGACGATCCTGAACGCCCTCGCGCTCCAGAACTCGCTCGAGGCCCTCGGTCTCGACACCCGCGTCATGTCGAGCCTGAACATCCCCGAGGTGGCCGAACCGTACATCCGCCGGAAGGCGATCAGCCATCTCGACAACCACCGCGTCGTGATCTTCGGCGGCGGTACCGGGAACCCCTACTTCTCCACCGACACGACGGCCGCGCTCCGCGCCGCCGAGATCGACGCCGCGATCATCTACATGGCCAAGAACGGCATCGACGGCGTCTACGACCGGGATCCGCGCACGAACAAGGAAGCGGTCCGCTACGAGACGCTCGCGCATGCGGAGGTGCTCCAGAAGGAACTCCACGTGATGGATTCCACCGCGGCGGCGCTCTGCAACGACAACGACATCGACATCTGCGTGTTCGACATGAACGTCGAGGGCAACATCGCCCGCGCGCTCCTCGGCGAGAAGATCGGCACGATCATCAAGAAATGACGCCACCACCCAGGGAGGAAAACGCCATGCCGGAAGTCATCCAGATCGAACCCGAAGAGATTCTGATGGAATGCGAGGAGCGGATGGAACTCTCCATCAACGCCCTTCACCGCGAATTCACCACCGTCCGGAGCGGACGCGCCAACCCGAAGATGTTCGAACGGGTCACGATCGACTACTACTCCGTCGAGACGCCGATCAACCAGGTCGCCTCGATCACCTCGCCGGAAGGCAACCAGATCTACGTGAAGCCCTACGACAAGTCGATCGTCGGGAAGATCGAGAAGGCGATCCTCGCCGGCAACTTCGGGATCACCCCCGTGAACGACGGCATGGGCGTCCGGCTCATGTTCCCGCCGCTCACCGAGGAGCGCCGCCGCGAGTCGGTGAAGATCATCAGGCGGATGTCCGAGGAGATCAAGAACGGGATCCGCTCGATCCGCCGCGACGCGATCGAGAAGATCAAGAAGCTCGAGAAGGACGCGCATCTGCCGGAGGACGACTCGAAGTACTGGCAGGACGAGGTCCAGAAGCTGACGGATCGGTTCTCCTCGAAGGTCGAACAGGCCGCCGACGAGAAGGAACAGGAAATCATGCACTTCTGACGAGACGAGAAATCGTCTTGTCTTTTTTTGACCGCGTGTCACTTCTAGTACTGAGCGCAATAGATTTCTTTGAAATAAGATGAATCATAAAAAATGAAGAAAGTGGAGAAAATTAGCGGCGCTCCACTTTCTTTTTTTTGGTTTTTGGGGTAGGATGATGATGGAAACGGTGACTTGCTCCCGGATTCGGACACGACGAAAAGCGTGCGCCGCCGTGGATTTTGCGGACTGGGCGCAACACCGACGATGTCGTGTTCTAGCCGGTGGATCTTCCTTTTTTGAAAACCGGTCAGGTCAGCGTTTCAGAGTCAGGTCTTCCAATGGGACTTTCCTCAGGGAGAGAAGATCAAGGGTCTCCTCTGGGAAGTAATGCTTGAAGACATCGATGGGTGCTTTCCAGTTCAACGACTCCCGTGGATAGGAGTTGATCATGGAAAACATGAAGTCGATGTCTTTTTGCGTCAATTCGGACAGGCCGTGCCCTTTCGGGACGAAGGAGCGGAACAGTTCGTGATTGCGTTCGCAGCCGCCCTTGTCGCCGGCACGATACGGACGGGTGTAGAAGACCCGGGAGAGGACCTCGCCGGTTTCGGAATCGACGGATGACGTGATCAGGTCGTCGAACTCGACGCCGTTGTCCGCCAGGATCACGTCGAAGAGGGCGGTGAACCGCGGCGCCAGCCTTCTCTGGAACGTTCTGACGACGCCGGATACCGATGCCGGACGCAGGTCGGGGATCAGGACGGCGAACTGCAGATGGCTCTGGCGGTGATAGAAGGTAAGCAGCTTGCGCTCTTCCTTGGCCAACCCGTGGACCGTGTCCATCTCGATCACGGACGCCTCGGGATGGGCTTTGAGATGAGCGAGGAAATACGGGTAGGTATGACCGAATTTAAGCAGGGGACGGGCCTCGCTCGGCCTTCGCAGCGCATAGGCGTTCTTTGCCCTGAACGTCGCCGCGCGCGGTAGATCGATCCGGCGGATGCTCATGTGTCCCTTGTCGATCCACCGTCTCACCGTTGCGGTCGAGACCGGAAACGCCTCGGGGAACCGGGATCGGACCGCCTCGATCGACAGTTTCTTCTTGATGAAGGGAGCCAGCCAGTCGTCGAAGGCGGCGATCCTCGCCTTGGACAGCGAGAGATGGCTTCGGGCCCGCCGCTGCCGCTTGCGGCGGTTCTCGTAGACGAGCACCGGATTCCAGTAACGCCGCGCTTTCGTACAGTAGGATTGGGTGCCGCAGAAGTCGCAGACGAACGGGAACCGGCGGAGCTTGCCGCAGAGGTGCTTCTCGAACCGTTCGCACTCCGCCGGACACCGCTCGATCTTCTTCCTGCACTCGGAGAGATGCTCGCAATCGTGGTATCGATAACACAGCCCCGGATTGTTCCGCTGCTTGACCTCGGTGTTCCTGGCGATGATGCGGTAAAGCGTCGAAGGGGCGATGTTCATTTGCATCGCGATCTGCGATGCCGTGAAGTCCATCGAGATGTACTTGTAGATGGTCAGGATCTCGTCATAGCCGAGCATCGTGTGTTTCGCCTCGCTTTCGTCGGCTAGAACACAGTCTCATTATAGAAAATTATCTTCTCGATGTAAATGCGACTTCTGATTCGTCGTGTGGCGTTTACTTTGCTAACTAACATTTTTTTGACCGCGACGGCGCCGACGATGGAAAAAACGCCGCCGATGGTGTATAATCTTTACCGAATCCAGCGAGGTGAGACCATGAACCCGTTCGTGAAGAAAAGACCGCCTGCGATCCCCGCCCACGTCGCCATCATCCTCGACGGCAACGGCCGCTGGGCGAAGAGGCGGGGCATGCCCCGCACGTTCGGCCACCAGGCCGGCGTCGAGAACATCCGCAGGGTCGCTCTCCTCTGCGCCGGTTTCGGCGTCCGGGCGCTTTCGGTGTTCGCCTTCTCGACCGAGAACTGGAAGCGGCCCGAAGCCGAGGTCGCCTTTCTGATGAAGCTTCCCGGCGAGTTCGAGAAGAAGTTCGCCGACGACTTCAAAAAGCACGACATCCGCGTCACCTTCAGCGGCCGGCGCACGAAGCTGTCCCCCGAGAACCTCGCGATCCTCGACCGGATCACGACCCGGACGGCGGAACGCAAGGGCCTGGTCCTCAACATCTGTTTCGATTACGGATCCCAGACCGAGATCGCCGAAGCCGTCCGCGCGATCGCCGAGGACGTGAGAAGCGGCGACCTCGAGCCCGCCGAGATCGTCCCCGAGACGATCTCCTCGCGCCTCTATACGAAGGACCTCCCGCCGCTCGACCTCCTGATCCGGACTTCCGGGGAACAGCGCCTCTCCAACTTCCTGCTCTGGCAGGCGGCCTACGCCGAACTCTGGTTCACCGACACCTACTGGCCCGACTTCGGCGAAAAGGACCTCCTCAAGGCCTTCGAGGCCTTCGGGAAACGCGACCGCCGCTACGGCGGTCTGACGAAGGGGGAAGGCCGATGAAGCGCACCCTGACCGCCGTCCTGATGGCGGCGACGATGATCCCGATCCTGATCTGGGGCGACCTGTATTATATCTTCGACATCTTCTGCCTGTTGCTTACGCTCGGTGCGGCCGTCGAGTTTCGGGCCATGCTCCGCCATACGAAAAAACTCCCGCGCTGGATCGACGGACTCGCGGTCGCCCTCGCCGGCGCCGCCTACGTCGCCGTCCGCTACGTGAACGTGCTCCCGATGGCGCCGTCCGCGGTCCTCTTCGGCACGGTCCTTGTCTTCGGAATCGTCCTCGTCTTCGTCGAGGCCTTCAGGTCCGAGGACTTCGGCCACGCGCTCTCGACCGTCCTCTACGGATCGATCGGCTTCGCCGCGATCGCCATCCTCCGCGAGATCGGGATCCACTACGTGATCTACATCCTGATCGGCGCGATGGTGACCGACACCGCCGCCTACTTCTTCGGCACGAAGTTCGGGCGTCACCGGCTCTGTCCGACGGTGAGTCCGAAAAAATCGGTCGAAGGCGCGATCGCCGGCGCCGCCTTCGGCACCGCCGGGGCCGCGGCCTACGCCTTCGCCCTGCATCTCTTCGACGGCGCCCTCGGCGTCGTTTCGGTCCTCCTCGTCTCCTTCGCGGTCACCGCCGTCGCCCAGGTCGGCGATCTCGTCGCTTCGAAGTTCAAGCGGTGCCACGGCATCAAGGACTATTCGAACCTGTTCCCGGGTCACGGCGGGATCCTCGACCGCTTCGACTCGTCGATGTTCGCGGCCGTCTTCGTCCTCTTCGTCGTCATCCTCACGGGGGCCTTCGCATGAGAAACCTCGACCTGCTCGGCGCGACCGGATCGATCGGCCGGCAGACCATCGACGTCGTCGCCGCCGAACCCGACCGCTTCCGGATCCGGGCCCTCGGCGCCGACAGGGACGTCGAAGGCATGACCGAACTGGTGCGCCGCCTCTCTCCCGACTATGTCGCGATGAACGACGAGACCGCCGCGGCGACGATCGCCGCGCGTTTCCCGGACGTCGAGGTCGGAAGTGGCCGGGCCGGACTGATCCGGCTTTCGTCCCTTTGCCCCGACGACGGGGACGGACTCTTCGTGAACGCCGCCGTCGGCGTCGCCGGCCTCGAGCCGACGATCGCCGCCCTCCGGATCGGGCGCTCCGTCGCCCTCGCCAACAAGGAGACGCTCGTCGTCGGCGGAGAGCTCGTGATGGCGCTCGCCAGGGAGAAGCACGCCCGCATCCTGCCGATCGACTCGGAGCACTCCGCCCTCTGGCAGTGCCTCGAGGGGGAAGACCCAGAAAGCGTCCTCCGGCTTCTGATCACCGCGAGCGGCGGCGCCTTCCGCGACAAGGCGCGCGCCGATCTCGACCGCGTGAGCGTCGCGGACGCGCTCGCCCACCCGAACTGGAAGATGGGGAAGAAGATCACGATCGATTCCGCGACGATGATGAACAAGGGCTTCGAGGTGATCGAGGCGATGCATCTCTTCTCGCTTCCCCTCGGCAAGATCGACACGATCCTGCACCGCGAGAGCTACGTCCATTCGCTCGTCGAGTTCGTCGACGGGTCGATGATGGCGCAGGTGTCGAGCCACGACATGCGCCTGCCGATCTCCTACGCCCTGCATTACCCCGACCGCGTCCCCAACCCGACCGAACGGCTCGACCTCGCGAAAGTCGGGAAGCTCACCTTCGCGCCCGTCGACCTCGAACGCTATCCGTGCCTCGCGCTCGCCTACGCGGCCGCCCGCCGCGGCGGAAACGCCCCGGCGGCCCTGAATGCGGCGAACGAGGTCGCGGTTGCGCTCTTCCTCGAAGGCGTGATCCCGTTCCTGGCGATCGAGGAGATCGTCGCCCGGTCGCTCGAGGAGCTCGCATTCATCGAGAAGCCGACGCTTGCCGACCTGCTTTCGACCGACGAAGCGACGCGGCGTTCGGTCAGGATGCGCCATGCCCGCCCGTTACTATAAAGAATATAGATAGGAGTCTTACCCCATGTGGAACTTCCTCGGCAACATCCTGCTCTTCCTCCTCGTCCTGAGCGTCGTCATCTGCATCCACGAGCTCGGGCATTTTCTCTTCGCCAAGAAGGCGGGGATCCTCTGCCATGAATTCAGCTTCGGGATGGGCCCGCGCCTGATCTCGAAGAAGTTCGGCGAGACGACCTTCTCGATCCGCGCGTTCCCCTTCGGCGGTTTCGTCACGATGGCCGGCGAGGAACTCTCCCTCGACGTCGTCAAGAAGGGCGACCGGATCCGGATTTCCCTGAACGACGACATGCACGTCGACCGGATCGTCGTCAACGCCAAGAACCCCAAGTACCAGAACCTCCAGGAGGTCCTGGTCGAGGACGTCGACCTTCGGGGCGAGGGCATGAAGCCGCTCTTCGTGAACGGCTACCCGGTCGAGCGCGACGCCAAGTTCGTCTTCGACCGCTACGAGATCCAGATCGCCCCCTACGAGCGCAGCTTCGTCTCGAAGACGAAGTCGCAGCGCTTCATGGTCACCTTCGCCGGGGCGATGATGAACATCGTCCTCGCCTTCTTGGTCTACCTCTTCATCGCCCTCGCCTTCGGCATCCCGGATACGGGAAGCCGGGTCGTGTCGGCGGTGTCGGAAGGCATGCCGGCGGAAGGAATCGTGCTCCCGGGCGACGAGATCGTCGCGATCAACGGCGTCGCGGTCTCTTCCTGGTCGGATGCGGGCGTCTCGGTCACGAGCGAACTGGCCAAGTACCTCGACCACGGGACCTTCGTCCTCACCGTCGTCCGCGACGGCGCCACCCTCGTCCTCGATCCGATCAGGCCGGTCTATCTCTTCTACGGCCTCGGCTTCACCGCCGATTCGAGCGTCGCCGGCCTCGTCATCGACCAGCCGCTCTATGCCGAGACGGAACTGATGGAAGGCGACGTGATCGTCTCGATCGACGGCGTGACGTTTGCCGACTGGGGCGACGTGATCGCCTACGCCTACGCGCATCCGGAAGGATCGACGGAGGAGGAACCGACGTCGATCGTGGTCGAACGCGACGGGGTCGAACTCGATCCGATCACCTACGTCGCCTATGGCGAATCCGCGCTCGCGGCGATGGGATACGGGATCTTCTATTCCCGCCTCGGCATCGGCGGCTCCACCCACTTCGACTTCTTCGGGTCCTTCCCGGTCGCCGTCCGCGACCTCGGCGACGCCGCGATCTCGATCTACCGGACGCTCTGGCTGCTCGTCTCCGGCGGCCAGGTGAAGCTCTCGCAGATGTCGGGTTTCATCGGCATCTACACGATCACGGCGAACGCCGCCGCGCAGGGCATCGTCTCGCTCCTCTCCTGGGTCGGCCTGCTTTCGGTCAACCTCGGCATCATCAACCTCCTGCCGATCCCGGCGCTCGACGGCGGCCGGCTCGCGTTCATCGCCTACGAGGCGGTCACGAAGAAGAAGCCCAACCAGAAGTTCGAGAACTGGCTCCACACGATCATGTTCTTCCTCCTGATCGGACTGATCCTGTTCATCACCTACAACGACATCCTGAGGCTCTTCACCGCCCGGTGAAAGGGCGAAAGGGCGGCCGGAAGCGTCCGGCCGCCCGCTTTTTGTGAACCGCGGGGGTCGGCCGATTCGATTCACGGATGCACGTTTCCGCGCCATTCCGCGGTCGCGGTCGTTTTCCCGGCAATCCGACCGTTTTGCGATCTTTTATAGTTGACAGCGTCTACCGCCTATGTTAGAATATAAAAGCGCGCGGAAAAAGCGGCGCACGATGGGTCTTTGAAAACTGAATATAAGCAAATAACGAACTTACAAACGTCAAGCAAGAGAAGCAACAAGAAGAGCTAACAAAACAATT
>JBAZNL010000028.1 GCA_041649275.1 Candidatus Izemoplasmatales bacterium | reverse complement strand
CCTCAACCTCGACTCCCGCAAGGCGGAGCAGAACCTCCGCGGCGCGCTCGTCCTGCCGCACGGCACGGGCAAGGAGAAGACGGTCCTCGTCTTCGCCCGCGGCGAAAAGGCCAAGGAAGCCCGCGACGCCGGCGCGAACTACGTCGGCGACGACGATCTCGTCCAGAAGATCCAGGGCGGATGGTTCGAATTCGACGTCGTGATCGCCACCCCGGACATGATGGGCGTCATCGGCAAGCTCGGCCGCGTCCTCGGCCCGAAAGGCCTCATGCCGAACCCCAAGACCGGCACCGTCACGATGAACGTCGCGCAGGCCGTCGCCGATTCCAAAGGCGGCAAGATCACCTACCGCGTCGACAAGTTCGGCAACATCCAGGTCATCGTCGGCAAGGTCTCCTTTACCGCGGAGAACCTCGCCGAGAACATCAAGGCCGTCACCGACCTGATCCAGAAGGTCAAGCCGTCCACCGTCAAGGGCGTGTACGTCAAGAACGTCGCGATCTCCTCGACGATGGGTCCCGGCGTCGCGGTCGTCATCTAAAACCGAATCGTTCGATCGAAGACAGCGGGGGCGCAAGCTTAATCATCCCGCCGAGACGAAAGGGAATCCCACGTTTTACCATTCCTCTTTTTCTCGCGAAGAAGAGGAATTTCTTTTCAGAAACAAGGTACACAGGAGGTGTCAAGATGTCCAGAGAACAAACCATCAACGTCAAGCAGGAAGAGGTCAACGCGCTCGTCGGCCGGATGAAGGATGCGAAGGCGATCGTCGTCGCGGAATACCGCGGCCTGACGGTCCTCAAGACCGAAGAGCTCCGCCGCCTGCTCCGGAAGGAAGACTGCGAGCTGATCGTCGCGAAGAACAACATCTCGCGCCGCGCCGCCCAGATCTGCGGATTCGGAGCGCTCGACCATGATCTCAACGGCCCGAACGGAATCGTCGTCTCGCGCAAGGACCCCGTCATCGGCGCGAAGATCCTGAACGACTTCACCCGCAAGAACGTGAAGCTCGTCATCAAGTCCGGCGTGGTCGACGGCGACTACTACGGACCCGCCGAGATCAAGATGATCGCCACGCTGCCGCCGAAGCCGGTGTTGCTCGCCATGCTGGCCAGCCAACTCTACGCGCCGCTTTCGGAACTCGCCGCCGGTCTCGACGAACTCGCGAACAAGAAGTAACCCGCACCACCGCAAGCAAAAAAATACATTTGGAGGATATCAAAATGGCCAAGCTCAATGCCAAGGATTTCATCGAAGCGCTCAAAGAAATGTCGATGCTCGAAATCAAGGAACTCATCGACGCCATGAAGACCGAATTCGGCGTCAACCCGTCCGCCGGCGTCGCCGCCCCGGTCGCCGCCGCCGCCCCGGTCGAAGAAGAACAGGGTCCGAAGGAAGTCAACGTCATCCTGACCGCCGTCGGCGCCAGCAAGGTCGCCGTCATCAAGGTCGTCCGCGAACTCACCGGTCTCGGACTGATCGAGGCCAAGAACCTCGTCGACGCCGCCCCGAAGGCCATCAAGGAAAAGGTCAAGGAAGACGAAGCGAAGGAAATCGCGAAGAAACTCACCGACGCCGGAGCCACTGTCGAACTCAAGTAATTCCGCCGTTGAACGTCGAACCTGAGAATATCTCAGGTTTTTGACGTTATGGGGGTGCTCCGATGTCCCACTACTATACCCAGGACGACCCGACGCTGAAGAGCGCCCGCAAGCCGATCTTTTTCGAGGTGCGCGGGCGCGTCTTCCGGATGACGACCGATTCCGGCGTCTTCTCGCGATCGGGTCTTGATTTCGGTACCCGCACGCTGCTCGAGAGCCTCGCCGTCGAACCCGGCGAGGAACTGCTCGACCTCGGCTGCGGGATCGGCGTCGTCGGCATCGTCGCCGGCGCCCTTTTCGGCGCGCGCGTCGCGATGACCGACGTGAACGAGCGGGCGGTCGCACTGGCGGCCGAGAACGCCGCCGCGTGCGGCATCGAAGCCCGCGTCTACACCGGAGACGGATGTCTTCACGTTCCCGGTCTTTTCGATGTCGCGGTCCTGAACCCGCCGATCCGCGCCGGCAAGGCGGTCGTCTACCGGCTCTTCCGCGAAGCCCGCGAAAAACTCCGGGACGGCGGCAGGCTTGTCTGCGTCGTGAACAAGAACCAGGGCGCCGAGTCCGCGTCGCGCGAACTCGGGACCCTTTTCGGAAACATCGCGACGATCGCGCGGAAATCCGGCTATCACGTCTTCGTTTGCCGAAAATGATTGACCGCTTGACGAATATGTGATAAAATTTTTAAATGCGAAAGAATGCGCTTTTTCGCGTTTCAAGCGCGTTTCAGGGCTCGTCACCAGCGTTACCAATGGCACATACCGGGGTGATTTTGTGGATTACAAGACTGTCAAGTACGGCAAGGTCAGAGAAAGACGAAACTTCTCCCGCGTCAAATCCAACGTGGAACTGCCCGACCTGGTCGAGGTCCAGACCTCGTCCTTCGACTGGTTCGTCCAGACGGGGCTTCACGAACTGTTCACCGACATTTCGCCGATCACCAACTTCACCGAGAACCTGGAACTCTATTTCGGGGACCACGAGCTCGGCGAACCCAAATATACCGTGCTGGAATGCAAGGAAAAGGACGTGACCTATTCCCGTCCGCTCCGCGTCACCGTCCGCCTCCTCAACAAGGAGGCCGTGGACAAGGAGACGGGCGAGGTCTCGATCAAGGAACAGAAGATCTTCATGGGGGACATCCCCGTCATGAGCCCGGTCGGGACCTTCATCATCAACGGTTCCGAGCGCGTCATCGTCTCCCAGATCGTCCGTTCCTCGGGCGTCTTCTTCTCCGAAGAGGTCGACAAGAAGACCGGCCGCCGGAAATACCTCGGCCAGGTCATCCCGACCCGCGGCGCCTGGCTTGAATTCGAAATCGGCAAGCAGGACACCCTGTTCGCCAAGATCGACCGTTCCAAGAAGATCCCGCTGACGACCCTCATCAAGGCCCTCGGCTTTTCGTCGCGCAAGCAGATCGAAGACCTCTTCGGTGAGAATGCGCTCCTTTCCGGCACGATCGAGAAGGACATGACGCAGAATTCCGAAGACGCGATGAAGGAAGTCTATTCCAAGATCCGCCAGGGCGAGACCGCGACCATCGAGGGCGCGCGTTCCTTCTTCGTCTCGCGCCTGTACGACGAGAAGCGCTACGACCTCGCCGAGGTCGGCCGCTTCAAGGTCAACCAGAAGCTCGACGTCCTCTCCCGCGTCCGCAACCTGCTCGACCGCGGCGGCGAGGTTCGCAACCAGAAGGATCTCGTCGATCCCGCCACCGGCGAGGTGCTCCTGCCCGCCGGCACGAAACTCGAATACGACCACCTCGATCTGCTGGGCAGGCATCGCGACGCCCTCAAGACGTCGGTGCCGTTCGACGAGTCGCTTCTCGCCGAGCTCCAGGTCCACCTCGACCGCGAGGCCCGCATGGAGACCCCGGCCGACAACGTGAACGAGGACTTCGTCCGCCAGGTCGTGAAGGACTGCGTCATCGAGGCGCTCGACGTCACCGTCGGAAACGACGGCGAGACCTTCTCCGTCCGCCTCATCGGCAACGATTCCGACGAGAACCGCCTCCACATCACCACCTCCGACATCCTCGCCTCGATCTCCTACTACCTGAACCTCTTTTCGCGGATCGGCTCGCTCGACGACATCGACCACCTCGGCAACCGCCGCCTCCGCCTGATCGGCGAACTGCTCAAGAACCAGTTCCGCATCGGTCTCGCGAAGATGGAGAAGAACGTCAAGGACCGCATGTCGACGAAGGAATCCAAGGAGATGACGCCGCAGAACCTGATCAACATCCGGCCGCTGACGTCCTCGCTCAAGGAATTCTTCGGATCCTCGCAGCTCTCGCAGTTCATGCAGCAGACGAACCCGCTCGACGAGATCACCCACAAGCGCCGCATCTCGGCCCTCGGCCCCGGCGGTCTCACCCGCGACCGCGCCGGCTTCGAGGTCCGCGACGTCCACCAGTCCCATTACGGCCGCATCTGCCCGATCGAGACCCCGGAAGGACAGAACATCGGCCTCATCAACTCGCTTTCCTGCTACGTCAAGGTCAACAAGTACGGCTTCATGGAGACGCCCTACCTGAAGATCGACAAGGTGACCCGCAAGGTCACGGACGAGATGGTCTACATGTCGGCCGACGAGGAGCAGAACCACATCATCGCCCAGGCCAACGTGACCCTGAACGACGACATGACGATCCAGGACGAGCGCGTCGTCGCCCGCCATCTCGGCGAGACGAAGATGTTCGACGCCGTCGACTGCGACTACATGGACGTCTCCCCGAAGCAGATCGTCTCGATCTCGACAGCCTGCATCCCGTTCCTCGAGCACGACGACGCCAACCGCGCCCTGATGGGAGCGAACATGCAGCGTCAGGCGATCCCGCTCCTCAAGCCGGAGGCGCCGTTCGTCGGCACCGGCATCGAATACAAGACCGCCCACGACTCGGGCACCTGCGTCCTCGCCGACCATGACGGCGTCGTCGAATACGTCGACGGCATGAAGGTCCAGGTCCGCCGCGAGACCGGCGAACTCGACACCTACAACCTCGCCAAGTTCATGCGCTCGAACCAGGGCACGTGCATCAACCAGAGTCCGATCGTCAGCCTCGGCGAGACGATCACGAAGGGTGACATCGTCGCCGACGGCCCGTCGATGGACGAGGGCGAACTCGCCCTCGGCCGGAACGTCGTCGTCGCCTTCATGACCTGGAACGGCTACAACTACGAAGACGCCGTCATCATGAACGAGCGTCTCGTCAAGGAAGACGTCTACACCTCGATCCACATCGAGAAGTACGAGATCGAGGCCCGCGACACCAAGCTCGGCAAGGAAGAGATCACCCGCGAGATCCCGAACGTCGGCGAAGACGGACGCAAGTACCTCGACGCCCGCGGCATCATCGTCGCCGGCGCCGAAGTCAAGGAAGGCGACATCCTCGTCGGCAAGGTCACCCCGAAGGGCCAGACCGACCCGACCCCGGAGGACCGCCTCCTGCTCGCGATCTTCGGCGAGAAATCGCGCGAGGTCCGTGACACCTCCCTGCGCGTCCCCCACGGCGGCGGCGGCATCGTCCACTCCGTCAAGGTCTTCTCGCGCGAAAACGAGGACGAGCTCGCCCCCGGCGTGAACGAGATCGTGCGCGTCTACATCGTCCAGAAACGCAAGATCTCCGAAGGCGACAAGATGGCCGGGCGCCACGGCAACAAGGGCGTCATCTCGAAGATCCTGCCCTCCGAGGACATGCCGTACATGCCCGACGGCACCCCGGTCGACATCATGTTGAATCCGCTCGGCGTCCCGTCCCGCATGAACATCGGACAGGTCCTCGAAATCCACCTCGGCATGGCCGCCAAGCGTCTCGGCCTCCACGTGGCGACGCCCGTCTTCGACGGCTGCACCCAGGAGAACCTGATGGAGATCATGGCAGAAGCCGGCATGGAGAAGGACGGCAAGACGACCCTCTACGACGGCCGGACCGGCGAGAAGTTCGACAACCGCGTCTCCGTCGGCGTCATGTACATGATCAAGCTCGACCACATGGTGGACGACAAGCTGCACGCCCGGAGCGTCGGCCCGTACACCCTCGTCACGCAGCAGCCGATGGGCGGCAAGGCCCAGAACGGCGGCCAGCGCTTCGGCGAAATGGAAGTGTGGGCGCTCGAAGCCTACGGCGCGGCCTACACGCTCCAGGAAATGCTCACGGTCAAGTCCGACGACATCATCGGCCGCAACAAGGTGTTCCGCGCGATCGTCGACGGCCAGCCGATTCCCGATCCGTCGCTGCCCGAATCGTTCCGCGTCCTCACGCGGGAGCTCCGCAGCCTCGGCATCTACGTCGAGCTGATCAACCGCGAGACGAACGAGAACGAAGTCGAGAAATCGCTGATCGAAGAAGACGGCGAGGACTACATCGCGAAATACGGATTCCAGTCGTAAGGAAGGAGGAGCAGCCATGAGCCAGAGATATTCCCATCTTAAGATCCGGTTGGCCTCCCCCGAAGAAATCCGCAGCTGGTCGTACGGCGAAGTCAAGAAGCACGAGACGATCAACTACCGCACTCTCAAGCCGGAAAAGGACGGCCTCTTCTGCGAGGTCATCTTCGGTCCGACCAAGGACTACCAGTGCGCCTGTTCCAACAAGTCCAAACGCAGCTCGCATCCCGGCAAGAAGTGCCCGGTCTGCGGCGTCGAATACACCGAATCCAAGGTCCGCCGCGAACGCATGGGGCACATCGAGCTCGCCGCCCCGGTCGTCCACGCGTGGTACCTCCGGAACAGCCCGTCGCGCCTCGCGATCCTGCTCGACATCAAGTCGAAGGACCTCGAGGAGGTCGTCTACCTCGCAAGCTACATCGTCGTCGACCCGGGCGACACCGACCTCCAGCCGAAGCAGATCCTCTCGGAGGCCGACTACACCCGGTACTACTTCGAGTACGGCAGCCGCTTCAAGGCGCTCACCGGCGCCGAGGCGGTCAAGTACCTGCTCAAGAAGATCGACCTCGAGAAGGAGACGGTCCTCCTCCGCAAGGAGCTGAAGACGGCCTCCAAGCAGCGCCGCGAGAAGATCGTCAAGCGCCTGAACGTCGTCGAGGCCTTCCGCAACTCCGACAACAAGCCGGAGTGGATGGTCCTCGAAGTCCTGCCGGTGATCCCGCCGGATCTGCGCCCGATGGTCCAGCTCGACGGCGGCCGTTTTGCGACCACCGACCTGAACGACCTCTACCGCCGCATCCTGAACCGCAACAACCGCCTGAAGCGGCAGTTCGAGCAGAACGCCCCGCACCTGATCACGAAGAACGAGAAGCGCATGCTCCAGGAAGCGGTCGACGCCCTGATCGACAACTCGAAGCGCGGCCGCAAGGTCGTCGTCGAGAAGAACCGCGCCCTCAAGAGCCTCTCGGACATGCTCCGCGGCAAGCAGGGACGCTTCCGCCAGAACCTCCTCGGCAAGCGCGTCGACTACTCCGGCCGTTCCGTCATCGTCGTCGGACCGGACCTCGAGATGTACCAGTGCGGCCTGCCGAAGGAGATGGCGATCATCCTCTTCAAGCCGTTCGTCATCCGCGAGCTGATCAGCCGCAACATCACTTCCAACATCCGCTCCGCGAAGCGCATGATCGAAACCCTCGACGACCGCATCTGGGGCGTCCTGGAAGACGTCATCAAGGAACATCCGGTGCTTCTGAACCGCGCCCCGACGCTGCACCGCCTCGGCATCCAGGCCTTCGAGCCGAAGCTCGTCGAGGGCAAGGCGATCCGCCTCCATCCGCTGGTCACGACGGCGTTCAACGCCGACTTCGACGGCGACCAGATGGCGGTCCACGTCCCGCTCTCCGAAGAAGCCCAGGCCGAAGCGCGCGTGATGATGCTCGCCTCCAACAACATCCTGAACCCGAAGGACGGCAAGCCGGTCGTCACCCCGTCGCAGGACATGGTCCTCGGCAACTACTACCTCACGCTTGAAAAGGCGGGAGAACACGGCGAGGGCAACGTCTACAAGGACTTCAACGAAGCGATCATGGCGTACGAGAACAAGCTCATCACGCTCCATTCCCGCATCGCCGTCCGCGCCTCCTCGATCGATCATCCGATGGCCGAGGAGTACAAGAACCACTACCTCGTCACCACCTGCGGCAAGCTGATCTTCAACACGATCCTGCCCCCCTCCTTCCCGTTCCTCAACGAGGCCACCAAGAAGAACCTCGAGACCGAGACCCCGGCGCGCTACTTCGTCGCCCCCGGCACCAACCTCCGGGAAGCGATCCAGGGGATGCCGCTGGTCGATCCGTTCAAGAAGAAGTTCCTCTCGATGATCATCGCGCAGATCTTCTCGCGCTACAAGATCAACGAGACCTCGAAGATGCTCGACAAGCTGAAAAACATCGGCTTCAAGTACTCGACCGTCGCCGGCATCACCGTCTCGGCGTCCGACGTCCAGGTCTACTCCCACAAGTCGGAGATCCTCGCGAAGCACGACAAGATGGTCGACGAGATCCACGACCTGTACGACATGGGCCTGCTCACCGACTCCGAGCGTTCGAAGCTCGTCGTCGCCGAATGGGCGAAGGCCAAGGACGAGATTCAGGAAGGCCTCCAGAAGGAGCAGGACAAGAGCAACCACATCTTCATGATGTCCGACTCCGGCGCCCGCGGCAACATCTCCAACTTCACCCAGCTCGCCGGCATGCGCGGCCTCATGGCCAACCCGTCCGGCGGCGTCATCGAACTGCCGATCCGCTCCTCCTTCCGCGAAGGCCTCTCGATGTCCGAGTTCTTCATCTCGACCCACGGCTCCCGCAAGGGTTCCACCGACACCGCCCTGAAGACGGCCGAGTCCGGCTATCTGACCCGCCGTCTCGTCGACGTCTCCCAGGACGTCGTCATCACCGAGGAAGACTGCCATACCGACAAGGGCGTCAGGGTCAAGGCCCTGCTCGACCGCGACGGGAAGACGATCGAAACCCTCCAGGACCGCATCGCCGGCCGCTACGCCGCCGCCGACTTCATGCATCCCGAAACCGGTGAAGTCCTGCTCAAGCGCAACGACTACGTCACCGAGGAGATCGCCAAGAAGATCGGCAACCTCGACAAGACCGAGGACGGCAAGGACTCAGGAACGATCG
This sequence comes from Candidatus Izemoplasmatales bacterium, assembly GCA_041649275.1. Lineage (NCBI taxonomy): Bacteria > Bacillati > Mycoplasmatota > Mollicutes > Candidatus Izemoplasmatales > Candidatus Izemoplasmatales bacterium. The sequence goes on along the minus strand of JBAZNL010000028.1, from coordinate 1,188 downwards.
CGGTCGCGATCCGTACCGGTCTGACCTGCACCTCCAAGGTCGGCGTCTGCCGCAAGTGCTACGGCCAGAACCTTGCAACCGGCTCCAGGGCCGAGGTCGGCGAGTCGGTCGGCACGATCGCCGCGCAGTCGATCGGCGAACCGGGCACGCAGCTGACGATGAGAACGTTCCATACCGGCGGCGTCGCCGGCGACGACATCACCCAGGGTCTCCCGCGCGTCCAGGAACTCTTCGAGGCGCGCACCTCCAAGGGCCGCTCGATCATCTCCGAGATCTCGGGCACCGTGTCCGACATCCAGCAGATCGACGAGCAGTTCCACGTCTTCGTCGAGAACGGCATCGAAAAGAAGAAGTACGTCACCAACGCCAACGTCCAGCCGATCGTCCGGAAGGGCGACGACATCCGCGCCGGCCAGCAGATCACCGAAGGCTCGATCGATCCGAAGGAACTGCTCCGCGTCACCGACATGGAGACCGCGCAGCAGTACATCCTGAAGGAAGTCCAGAAGGTCTACCGCTCGCAGGGCGTCGACATCTCCGACAAGCATCTCGAGATCATCATCCGGCAGATGACGCGCCGCGTCAACATCATGCTCGAGGGCGACACCGACCTGCTTCCCGGATCGCAGATCTCGGTGAACGAGTTCATCGAGGCGAACAAGGCGTCGCTGCTCCACGGCAAGCGCCCCGCGGTCGCCAAGCCGGTCCTGCTCGGCATCACCAAGGCGTCGCTCCGCTCCGAATCCTTCCTGTCCGCCGCGTCCTTCCAGGAAACGACGCGCGTCCTGACCGACGCCGCCATCCGCGGCAAGTCGGACCCGCTCCTCGGGCTCAAGGAGAACGTCATCATCGGCGGCCTGATTCCGTCCGGAACGGGCATCCTGAAGCACACTTCGTTCGAATACGAGGTGCCGCCGGTCGACGACGAGGATCTCTACGCCGATTTCGAAGAATAGCACCGCATCGCGAAGAGGGTATTCATACCCTCTTCTTTTTTTGCCTCGCGGACGCGCGAAAAGTTGGCCGCGGGGCGCCGTTTTTCGTTGACATCCCCCCGGAGGTATGTTAGAATATAAAAGCGCGCGGAAAAAGCGGCGCACGATGGGTCTTTGAAAACTGAATATAAGCAAATAACGAACTTACAAACGTCAAGCAAGAGAAGCAACAAGAAGAGCTAACAAAACAATT
>JBAZNL010000027.1 GCA_041649275.1 Candidatus Izemoplasmatales bacterium | reverse complement strand
ACGCGCCGAGGGGAAGCCTCACCTGGTCGCCCTCTCACATCTCGCAAGAAAGCTTGTTCGCCTCATTTTCACACTCGAAACCAAACACGTCGACTTCGACTGGGCTTTGCTTCGATGACTTCGTCCCGATCGTGTAGCGCGACCGGGTTCGATCTACTTCAGTCGAAGTGTATTGGATTTCTTCAATTTGCCCTTCACAAGGGTTTTTTGTCGTTATCTACATATATAAAGAATAAATAGATTGACAGAAGATAGTTAGTCACTCATTAATTTCCATACCAATCCAGTAAACACACGTACTAAATGTATTGTATGCTCAGGCATCGATGAATGTCAATAGCGTATTTAAATTATACCGATCGCACTATACAACAAATTCTACATCAGAGGTAAACATGCGGTGAAAGAGACCGCGGATTCTCATGAGTGAATGCATTAAGATACGGTTCGGCCATACGTACATGGGAAACGCCCTCCTGCTCGGTCTTGCCGAACAGGAGGGCGTCTTTTCATATCATCTGAGATTACAGTACGATGAACTGGTGCTCGAAGAAATACCCGAGGAGCGTCTTCCTGGTGACGATCCCCAGCAGCTTCCCGGCGTCATCGACGATCGGGACGAAGTTCTCGTTCGCGGCCTTTCCGATGAGCGAGTTGACCGATGCCTGGACGGAGATCGCCTCGTACTGGCGGTTGCGCGGGATCTGCCCGATGGGCGTCTTCAGGACGGTGGCGAGCTTGTTTCCGGCGTCGGCGATCGCATAAAGCAGGTCACCCTCCGAGAGCGAACCGGCATACGAGCCGTCCTGACCGACGACGGGGATCGACTGGTAGCGGAAGCGCTTGAAGACCGAAAGCGCGTCGGCGATCGAGCTGTCGTCGCGGACAAACACGACTTCCGTGAGCGGCTTCATGAAGGATAGGATGTCCATGGTGGTCTCCTTTCTATGTCCCCGGCATCGAACCGGGTTCGGTCCGTACGCTCCGGGATGCCTTGAGTATACCATAACGGGGACGGATTACAAGTTCTTCCCCGAAAATCGATCGAAACCGACCCCGCGCTTCAGAGTTGACGGAGCCGGGACAGCTTTTCTTCGAAATAGCCGGGGAGTGGCGCCGCGAACGACAGTTCCTTGCCGGTCCGCGGATGGGTGAAGCCGAGGGTGCGGGCATGCAGGAACTGCCCGTGCGGATCGGCGCCGGCCTTCTTCCCGTAGACGGGATCGCCCGTCACCGGATGGCCGATCGAGGCCAGATGGACGCGGATCTGGTGGGTCCGTCCGGTCTCGAGGACGCATTTCACATAGGTATGCGCGGGGAACCGTTCGAGCACCTCGAAGCGCGTCACCGCCGGCTTCCCGCCTTGGACGACCGCCATCTTCTTGCGGTCGCGGAGGTCGCGTCCGATCGGCATGTCGATCGTACCGAAGTTATTCTTGATGACGCCTTCGACGATCGCGACGTACTCGCGCTGCGTCTTCTTCTCCTTCAGTTCGGCGGCGAGGATGTTATGGGCGAAATCGTTTTTCGCGACCATCAGGAGTCCCGAGGTGTCCTTGTCGATGCGGTGGACGATGCCGGGACGGAACGCTCCGCCCATGCCGGAGAGGTCCCGGAAGTGGTAGAGGAGGGCGTTCACGAGCGTGCCGGTGAAATTCCCCGGGGCGGGATGGACGACCATCCCGGAGGGCTTGTCGACGACGACGACGTCGGAATCCTCGTAGACGATCGAGAGGGGGATGTCTTCGGGGATCGCGTCGATCTCGGTGAGCGGGATCTCGACGATCTGGATCAGGTTGCCCGGCAAGACGGGCTGCGACGGTTTCGCCGGCTTCCCGTCGACGACGAGGTCGCCGTCCTTGATCAGCCGCTGGATCAGCGTCCGCGAGAACTGCGGGAAGGCCCGGGCGACGAACTTGTCGAGCCGACCGGTTTCGTCGGTCTCGCCGACGAGATATTCGAGGCCTTCCTCGAACTCACGGCTGTTCATCGGTGACGACCTTGTCGAGATGGTCCTTGATCTCGGCGAGATAGGCCTTGTGCTTGTCTTCCTTCTCCCGCTTCGGGTCGAGGAAGAACTGGTCGAAGACATAGACGCCGATCCCGACCGTCAGGCACATGTCGGCGAAGTTGAAGACGTAGTCCCAGATGCCGCGGAAGTCGAGGTAGTCGACGACGCGGTGGTCGGACTGGAAGATGCGGTCGAGGAGGTTTCCGAGGGCGCCGGCGACGAGGAGCGAGAGCGCGAGCGAATAGAAGAACCGCCGCTTGTCCTTGTAGTCGTTCTTCGCGATCATGAAGCCGAAGGCGACGAGCGCGACGGCTCCGACGGTGAGGAAGAAGGCGAGCGGCACGCCCGACTCGTCGCCGCCGATCCCGAAGACCATCCCGGGATTGCGGACGTAGGTGAGGTGGAAGAAATCCCGGATCACCGGCAGGGTGTCGCCGACGGACTCGAAGCCGGCGACGACGGCCGCCTTCACGACCTGGTCGATCGCGACCAGGACGGCGGAAAGGATGAGATAATAGACCATGGGAACCTCCTTAGGCCGTCATGGCCGGGATGAAGACGATGAGGAAGAGCAGTCCGGCGACGAGCACGAGCGCCATCCAGACGCGGGAAAGCAGGCGGAGGACGCCCCGCGCGTCGGACTCGTGGTCCGGCCGCTTGAGTTTGAGCGTGAGAAACGCGAGCCGGTGCCAGAGCCAGACGAAGCCGAGTGCGGCGAGGATGTAGAAGACCGTGAAGGTATACACCCGGTGCATCGACAGAAGCAACAGTTCGGTGAGGACGGCGACCAGGGGGAAGACGCAGAGGAGGGCGTAGACGAAGCCGGCGAAGAGGGCGTCGAGGATCGCCTTGAACCCGAATTCCTTCCGCACCGTCTCCCATTTGATCCGGAGGGCGAAGAGCATGCGCTTGACGTCCATGTCATTCCCCCCGTTCCGCGAGTCGGTCGAGGACGTCCTGGAAGCTCGCGACGCCGATGAGCCAGCCCTCGGGGTCGATCCCGACGTCCTCGCAGACGCGGAGCGCCTCGACGTAGTTGTCGTTATAGTAGCCGTCGTCGAGATGCGGGATGAAGAAGACGTCGACGCCGGCGAACCACGCCGTCAGGATCTTCTGCCGGACGCCGCCGATGTAGCCGGCGGAGCCGTCGTAGCCGATCGTGCCGGTCCCGGCGATCTTGAGCCCGCGGGTGACGTCCTCCGTGACGAGGATGTTGTAGACGTAGAGCGTCTGGAGGAGTCCGCCCGACGGCCCGCCGATGTTCGACTGCGGATTCTCGTAGAGCGGATAGGTCGCCTCGCGGTCGACGAGGTGGTAGGTCTTCAGGGTCACCCCGAACTTGCCGGTCGCGGTATCCTTCGCGAGCGTGAGGGTGTAGTCCTCGCCGTCCGCGTTCTTGAAGGTGAAGTCGTAGGCGTCCAATAGCGCCGTCGCGGCCGCAATGCCGGCGATGTCGGTGACGATCGCTCCGTCGTCGCCCAGGACCTGCACGAACTCGTCGCCGAATTCGATCTCGTCGTAGTGGGACAGGTACTCGGCCTTCCCGAAGACGAGGATCTTCGAGACATAGCCGATCTCGACCTCGGGATTGACCAGGGATGCCGCCTGGTAGGCGACGATGATCGAGGCGTCGACCGACGTCTCCTTGTCGAGATAGGAGATCTGCCGGAGCTCGTCGTTGGTGTAGGAGGCGTTTCCGGTCGAGAGCTTGGAGATCGTGACGTAGGGGTTGAAGTAGCCGGTGATGAACATGAAGAACGTGGTCCGCGGGATCGCCATGATGTAGGTGGTCGAGATCGAGCCCTCGATCACCTTGTCCTGGTTGTAGGCGATCTCGATCGTGCGCGAGACCTCGGTGATCCCGCCGGGGGCGTCGATCTCGTAGTCGATCGGATAGAACAGGAGGAACATGAAGAGGAGGTACGGGACGAGCAGGATCCGGACGACCGGCCATGCCCTGTTGGTGAGTTCATTCATGGAAGTCCACCTTCAGGGTGAAGCCCTCGAGCTTGCGCCAGGTCACGCCCGCCGCCGACAGGAGCCGCTTTGCGGCGACGTCGGAATCGCTTCCCGCGTACTTGTCGGAGAGGTAGACGAGTTCGCGGATGCCCGCCTGGATGATCAGCTTGGCGCATTCGTTGCAGGGGAAGAGCGTCACGTACATGCGCGCACCTTCCAAGGGAACGGTCGCGTTCAGGATCGCGTTCGGCTCGGCGTGGACGACGTACGGATACTTCGTATCGAGGAACGCGCCCTCCCTGGTCCACGGAAAGGCGGAATCGTCGCAGCCGATCGGCAGGCCGTTGTAGCCGATCCCGACGATCCGGTTCTTCTTGTTCACGATGCAGGCTCCGACCTGCGAGGAGTCGTCCTTCGAGCGCAGCGCCGAGAGGCACGCGACGCCCATGAAGTACTGGTCCCAGGAGATGTAGTCGTTCCGCATCTCAGGCTTCCCCCGAAAAGGCGACGGCGATGTCGGCCGCGACCGCGCAGTTGTTCAATACGAGCGCGACGTTGGTCTTGAGGGATCCGCCGCCGGTGATCTCGCCGATCCGCTTGAGGAGGTACGGCGTCGAGGCCTTGCCCTTCACGCCGGCCGCATCCATGTCGTGAAGAGCCTGCGCGATCGCGGAATCGATCTTCTCGCGGTCGTAGGCGGCTTCCGCCGGGACCGGGTTGGCGACGAGGACGCCGCCGGTCAGGCCGAGGTCCCACTTCGCCCTGAGGAATCGGGCGACGGACGCGGCGTCCGGGAGGTTGCAGTCGACGGAGAGGCCCGAGGAGCGGGTGTAGAACGCCGGCAGCTCGTCGACGCCGTACCCGACCACGGGCACGCCCTTGGTCTCGAGGTATTCCATGGTCGCGGGCAGATCGAGGATCGCCTTCGCGCCGGCCGCGACGACGCAGACCGAGGTGCGCGAGAATTCCTCGAGGTCGGCGGAGACGTCGAGGGAATGCTCCCAGCCGCGATGGACGCCGCCGATCCCGCCGGTGGCGAAGATCCGGATGCCGGCGAGGTCGCAGGCGACCATCGTGCCGGCGACCGTGAGGGCGCCGGTCTTCCTTTGCGAGAGGACGTAGGGGAAGTCGCGCCGCGAGGTCTTGACGACGTCATGGGGATCCTTCGCGATCCGGATCAGTTCGGCCTCGGTGAGGCCGATCCGTAGGACGCCGTCGATGACGGCGACGGTCGCCGGGATCGCGCCGTGGCGGCGGATCGTGTCTTCGCACGCCTTCGCGGTCTCGAGATTCTCCGGCCACGGCATGCCGTGGGAGACGATCGTCGATTCGAGGGCGACGACGGGACGGCCGGCGGCGAGGGCCTCGGCCACTTCGGGTTTCACGGAATAGAGGCTGTTCATCGGTATTCCTCCTTCTTCTCCTCGGGACGGAGGAGCGCCATGTTCACGTGGCAGTATCCGCCCGGGTTCTTCTCGAGATAGTCCTGGTGGTACGTTTCGGCGTCGTAGAACGGCGCGGCCGCCTTGACGTAGGTGTGGACCGGCTTTCTGTAACGCGCCTTCACGGCGGCGACGTACGCCTCGATCTCCGCCCGGTCGGCGGGATCGACGTAGTAGATGCCGTTGCGATACTGCGCGCCCCTGTCGTGGCCCTGCTCGTCCTTCTGTGTCGGATCGACGATCCGGAAGAAGTGCTCGAGGACCTTGGCGAGGGGCAGGGCCGTCTCGTCGTAGACGATCCGGCAGGCTTCCACGTGGCCGGAGCCCTGGCAGACGTCGCGGTAGGTCGGGTTCGGACCGGGGGCGTCGGTATAGCCGACCTCGGTGTCGACGACCCCCTTGAGTTTGCGATAGTACGCCTCGACGCCCCAGAAACAGCCGCCGGCGATAATGAGTGTCTTCATCGTTTCATTCCTCCTCCAGGATGTCGTTCAGAACCTTCGATGCGAGGAACAGTCCGGCCGCGGACGGCACGGTGGCGCAGGAGCCGAGCCGGATGCCGGGCGTCTTCGGGACCGACGGGGATTCCGTCGACCAGACGATCGGGACGGACAAAGGCACGCGGAGCGCCCTTAGGCGGGATCGGAGGACGCGCGCGAGCGGGTCGACGGACGTCTTCTCGAGCGCATCGATCCGGATCAGCTCGGGATGGCGCTTGTTGGCGAAGCCGGCCGAGGAGACGACTTTGATCCCGAGGGCGGCGCAGCGGGCGATCAGGGCGACCTTCGCGGGGACGTCGTCGATCGCGTCGACGACGTAGTCGGGGCGCGGGTCGAGGAGCCGGTCGAGATTGGTGCTGTCGATGCGTTCCTCGAAGAGCCGGACGTCGACGGCGGGGTCGATGTCCCTCACGCGTCTTGCCATCACGGCGGTCTTCCTTTGTCCGACGGTGGACGATAGCGCGACGAGCTGGCGGTTTTTGTTGGTTTCGTCGACGACGTCGCAGTCGGCGAGGACGAGGCGTCCGAGGCCGGAGCGGGCGAGCGCCTCCGCGGCGAAGGAGCCGACGCCGCCGAGGCCGCAGACGAGCACGGTCAACGTGCGCAGGCGCACGAGGTTTCTTGTTCCGACGAGGGCTTCGAGACGGGTGAGGGACATGGGCGGCTCCTAACAAGAAAGGCTGCGGGAAGCAGCCTTCACTTTTTCATATAGTCGAATTTGAAAAAACGGCGGCCGAGATGGATGAGGATGTAGACGAGCAGGACCGTGATCACGACGAGCAGGTTCGCGATGTAGGCGCGGTCCCCGCCGAGGTAGTCGAAGAAGACGACGAAACCGAGGACGGCGAAGGCGGAGATGGCCATCAGGTAGACGAACTCGCCGCGGTACGCGGGCTTGACGCGGCGCTTGAGCTTGTCCTTGCGGACAAGCAGTCCCGCCGTCCCGGCGGCCAGGCCGACGGCGTCGGCGACGAGCAGCCAGAGGATGAAGTGGTCGATGTCGAGCGACTGGTCGAGGTCGAAGATGTAGGTGACCACCAGCACGAACGGGATGAAGGCGATCGCGGAGGCGTAGAACAGGATCACCGAGATCTCATAGAGCGAATAGATGCGCCCCTTCGAACCGCTCTTGATCATCAGGGACCGACCGCCTTTTCAGGCGTCTCGCGGCTTTCGCGCTGCGCCCGGCGCTCCTTGAAGAACTCGAAGAAGACGCGGATCGAGGCCGCGATCGGCGAGGCGAAGATGACGCCGATTCCGCCGAAGAGGGATCCGAAGAAGAGGATCGAGATGATGATCACGAGCGGATGCATCTCGAGCTGCTTGCCCATGATGATCGGCTGGAAGATGTTGCCTTCGACCGTCTGGAGACCGACGTTCACGGCGAGCACGATCAGCGGGCCGGGGCCGGAATTGGCGATGAAGGCGAAGATGATCGGCGGAATCGCGGACATGATCGACCCGAAGTACGGGATGATGTTGCAGATGCCGACGAGGAGGCCGAACAGGTAGAAGTACTCGAGGCCGATCAGCTTGTAGATGATCGTCGCGACCGTGCCGATCGCGATCATCAGGATCAGCTGGCCGCGGAGATAGGCGCCGACGGTGGCGTTCAGGCGGCCGCCGAGGTCGGCGGCGGCCTTCTCGTGCTTCGCCGGGATGAGCGAGCGCAGGCGCTCGCCGATCATCTCGTAGTCGAGGAGGTAGAAGATGAGCATCATCGGCAGGATCGCGACCGTCGTCACGATCGGAAGCAGCACGTTCGTGAGCGCCGAAAGGAGCGACGGGACGAGCCCGGTCACGAGGTTGTTCAGGATGTCGGTGTCCTGCAGGTAGGCGCTGATCTGGTCGTAGATGTCCTCGCCGAGGATGAAGTCGGTGCGGAGGTCGACCGTGACGTACTGGACGATCTTGTTCCAGTCGTCGGTGAAGAAGCCGTTGATTTCGTCGATGAGCATCGGGACGAGGAAGAAGAACGCCCCGAAGACGATGCCGGCGGCGAGGATGAAGACGATCGCGAGCGAGAGCCAGCGCGGCCCGATGCCCTTCTTCTCGAGGTACTTGATGAGCGGGAAGAGGATGAGCGCGATCAGGTAGGCGACCGCGACCGGGACGATCACGGCCTTGACGGCGTCGGTGATCCAGGTCCACAGGTCCTTGAACTGCGTCGCCATGAAGAAGACGGCGAGCGTCAGGAGGACGATCGCCAGGATCTTGATCGCGCGGTTCAGATTGTCGTCGGAAAAGAGTTTCTTTTTCAATGGAATCACGCCCCGTCCTGTTTGATTATAGCATAACGGCGGCCAAAAAAACACCCATTTAGGCGATTAATGGCAATCTTCGCCGCAGTCCCCGCAGTCGCCGGAACAGGAATGCTCCTGCGCCCGGAAGCGGTCGACGAGCCAGCCGTAGAGCTCGGTCTGGTTCACCGTCGTCTGTTCGCCGGTCTTCGCGTCCTTGACGTTCGCGGTGCCGTTTGCGACCTCGGTCTCGCCGAGGATCACGGTGTAGGCCGCGCCGAGGCGCTCGGCCTGCTTGAACTGGCCCTTGAGGGGGCGGTCCATGAAGTCGGCGTCGCAGATCAGCCCGCCGTGGCGGAGGCCGGTCATCAGTTCCATGACCTTCGGCCGGGCGGCGTCGCCGAGGGCGATCAGGAAGACGTGGATCGACTCGTCGCGCTTGCCTTGGTCGACGGCCTCGCGGGCGAGCAGGAGGCGCTCCATCCCGAAGGCGAAGCCGACCGCCGGGAACGCCGGGCCGTCGAGGCCTTCGACGAGGTCGTCGTAGCGGCCGCCGCCGCCGAGCGTCGCCTGGGCGCCGAGCGAAGGCAAATCAGCCTCGAGTTCGAAGACGGTGCGGGTGTAGTAGTCGAGGCCGCGCACGAGCGACTTGTCGACCTCGTATGCGACGTGCATCGCGTCGAGGTAGGAAAGGACCGTCTCGAAGTGCGTCCGATCGGCGGCGTTCAAGTCGTCGAGGGGCTTCGGGGCGTCCTTCAGCACCGGATTCTCGCGGTCGACCTTGCAGTCGAGGACGCGAAGCGGATTCTCCTTGTAGCGCTGCTGGCAGTCGGGGCAGAGGCCGCCGACGGCCGGCTCGAGGTAGGAGAGGAGCCGCGTGCGGTAGCTTTCCTTCGATTCCTTCCCGCCGAGCGAGTTGACCTTGACCTTCACGTTCGGAAGGCGGAGCGCCTTCAGGGTCGTGACGGCGTAGGCGATCATCTCGGCGTCGGTCTGCGGCGAGGTCGAGCCGAGCGCTTCCGCGCCGAACTGATGGAACTGGCGCTGGCGTCCCTTCTGGGGACGCTCGTAGCGGAACATCGGTCCGACGTAGTAGAGCTTGAGCGGGAGCGAGGGGTCGGCGTAGAGCTTGTTCTCGACGACCGCGCGGACGACGCCCGCGGTCCCCTCGGGACGGAGCGTGACCATCCGGTCGCCGCGGTCGGCGAAGTCGTAGGTCTCCTTCTTCACGATGTCGGTGCCTTCGCCGACGCCGCGGTGGTAGAGTTCGCTCGCCTCGAAGATCGGCGTGCGGATCTCCTTGAAGTCGTACAGGGCGGAGACGTTCCGGATGACGGTTTCGAGTTCCTGCCAGCGGGACGATTCGTCCGGCAGGATGTCCTGGGTTCCCTTGATTTTGACGATCATGAGTGTGCTCCTTTGTAAGAAAAAAGCCGCCCTCTGTGCAAGGACGACATCCTCCGGTGAGAGGTTTCTTTCCGATTCGTTTGGGTTTATCCGAAATACTTGGCGTTCACGTGCTCGAGGACGTAGTCGACGAGGTCGGAGACGTCCTTCATCTTGGTCGCGGCCTCGTCCGAGATCGAGACGAGGAACTCGCTTTCGATCTGGTTGAAGAGTTCGAGGGCGTCGAGCGAGTCGGCGCCGAAGTCGTCGGCGAGGGCGGCGTTCAGGACGATCTTCTCGGGCTTGACGCCGAGTTCCTGGATGATGATTTCCTTGATCTTTTCAAAGACGATCTGCTTCTTGTCCATATCGATTCCTCCGGATGGTGGTTGCTTACGCATATAGTATTATTATAATCGCTTTGAAGTTCTTAGTCAATCACAATCCTTCGCGCTCGAAGGCGGCGAGGATCGTGACCGGTCCGTCGTTTTCGAGATCGACGGCCATATGGGCGCCGAAGACGCCGGTCTCGACATGGATCCCGTAGGTCTTCGACAGTTCGAAGTTGAAGGCGTCGAAGAGCGGTTCGGCCTCGCGGCCGGCGAGCGCCTTCGTGAAACTCGGACGGTTTCCCTCGGAAACGTCGCCGTAGAGGGTGAACTGCGAGATCGAGAGGATCGCGCCCCCCGCCTCGGTGACGTTCTTGTTGAGCCTGCCCGCCTCGTCGGAGAAGACGCGGAGGAGGGCGATCTTGCGGGCGGCCCGCATCACCTCGGCGATCGTGTCGCCTTGGGCGAAGCCGACGAGCAGGACGTAGCCCTTCCCGATCGAGCCGACGACGGTTCCGTCGACGGCGACGGATGCGCGCGAGACGCGCTGGACGACGACCTTCATCAGGCGATCCTCTCGATCGAATAGACGTCGCGGATGCGCCCGATCGCGGTCACGATCGTATCGAGCTCGAGGAGGTTGCCGACCTCCATCTTGAGCTTGATGATGCCTTCCTTGGAGCGGTTCACCTGGGCCTGGACCTGGGTGATCTTGCCCTTGTTGGAGGTGGCGGTGTTGATGATCTCGGCGAGGATGTTGTCGCGGTTCTGGACCGTGATCCGGATCATCGTCTCGTACTTGCGGAGGGTGTTGTCGCCCCAGAAGACGTCGAGCAGGCGTTCCTGCTCGAACTTCGCGACGTTCTTGCAGTTCCTTCTGTGGACGGCGATCCCGGCGCCCTTCGTGACGTAGCCGACGATGTCGTCGCCGAGCACCGGCGTGCAGCAGTGCGCGAGCTTCACGGACGGGTTGGTGAGGCCCTCGACGACGATGTTCACGTCGTTGTGGACGGTGCGCGTCTTCTGCGCGCGCTTCGTCTCCGGGACCTTGTTGATCGCTTCGATCAGCTGTTCCTCGGTGACGACGTCGCGGCCGGCGAGGGCGTTGATCGCGCTGATCGGGGAAAGGATGTTCTTGCCGATCTCGAAGTACATGTCCTCGATCGACTTGACGCCCTTGAGTTCGAACAGCTTCGCGCAGGTCTCGTCGGTGAGTTCGACCTTGACGCGGCGGTTCTCGAGTTCGGCCTCGAAGTCCTCCCTGCCCTTCTCGACGAGGTAGTCGCGCTTCTGCTTGTTCAGGAAGTTCTTGATCTTGGCGCGGGCGTTGCTGGTCTTGGCGATCTTGAGCCAGTTGTCGTTCGGACCGACGGCGTTCTGCGAGGTCTTGATCTCGACCACGTCGCCGGTCTTGAGGGTGTATTCGAGCGGCACGATCTTGCC
>JBAZNL010000026.1 GCA_041649275.1 Candidatus Izemoplasmatales bacterium | reverse complement strand
ACCGGCAAGACGACGATTGCGATGCTCGTCGCCGAGCATTTCCCGCTGAACAACTACAAGTTCAACGCCTCGACCGACACCAAGGCGACGCTCAAGGAGATCGTCGAGACGACGAAGCTCTACGGGTCGATCCTGCTCGTGATCGACGAGATTCACCGCATGAACCGCGACATTCAGGACTACCTTCTGCCGTTCGTGGAGTCGGGTCGGGTCGTGATGCTCGGCCTCACCACCGAGAACCCCTACATCGCCTGCAATCCCGCGATCCGCAGCCGCGCCACCATCTTCCGCCTGGAACGGCTTTCTTCCGCGGAAATCCGCGTCTATCTCGAGAAGATCGACCTTTCCTTCTATGAAAAGGAACTGACGATCGGGAAGGACGCCTACGACTACCTCGCGACCGCGGCCAACGGCGAGATCCGCACCGCCGTGAACATGCTCGAGATGATCGCGATCCAGGCCGAACCCGGTCAGGCGGTGGACGCCGCGTTCGCCGTCGCCGTCGTCGGGAAACCTTCCGTCTCCGTCGACAAGAACGGCGACGACTACTACGACATCCTTTCCGCCTATCACAAGTCGGTGCGCGGTTCCGACGTCGACGCCGCCCTCCACTACCTTTCGCGTCTGATCGTCGCCGAAGACCTCGAAAGCCTCCTGCGCCGCATCAGCGCGATCGTCTACGAGGACATCGGACTCGCCAACCCGGCGATGGGATCGCATGTCGCCGCCGCCTGCGACATCGCCCGACACATCGGCTTCCCGGAAGCGGTGAACGCCCTCGGGGCGATCACGATCGAGATGTGCATCTCGCCGAAGTCGAACGCCGCCCATCTCGCCGTCAACGCTGCCCTCGACGACGTGAAGAGCGGTAAGACCCCGAAGGTCCCGTCCCACCTCGTGAACAATCCGACCTACGACGACAAGAAAAAGTATCGGTACGCCCATGACTTCCCCGGCCACGTCGCCCCCCAGCAGTATCTTCCCGACGCGCTCAAGGACGCCGTCTACTACAAGCCGCAGACGCACACGAAGATGGAAGCCGCCTTCGCCGAACAGCACGCGGCCAATCTCAGGCTCATCCGCGGAAAACGTTCCGAATGACGTCGAAACATCTTGCGACAGATAATATCTATATAATATAATATATACAGTATATCTAGCGAACCAATGTGAAACGCGCGCCCGGCCACGCCCGGGCGCTTTGCCTGAAGACGTTCCGCCGGAGGGATTCACGATGAAGAAGTTCTTTCTGAGCCTTGCCCTGATTCTGCTTTTCCTCGCCGTCGCCGCATGCGACGCGACCACGACGACCGCCCTGACCGCATCTTCGACGTCGGTCACGACCACCGTCACGCATCCGCCGTATCCGACCCCGACCGGGCTTTCGGTCACCGACAACGTCGTCGCCTTCGACGCCGTCGAGAACGCGAGCCAGTATCAGCTGTCCGTCGAGGATGCGGACGGCGTCGTCCGCCAGTACCTCGTCGCGTCGGGTTTCGATTTGTCCCTGATCCTCGACTACGGCACCTACACCTTCCGGATCCGCGTCGCCGCCTCATCGGGCTACTCGGCCTCCGAATACAGCGACCCGGTGGTCGCCGAACTCGTCGACATCAACGCCATCAGCCTGTTATCGGAGGACGCCATGAACGATTTCCGCTACATCACCTGGATCGGCCGCACGCGCTACGACGATCTTTCCAAGACCCATGCCATGTTCTATACCGCGAGCGGCTTCGAGGTCGGGTTCTACGGCACCGGCGTGACCGCCGTGTTCACCGCCCAGAATACCGACATCCTGTCGAAACGTCCCCATCTCGTCATCTTCGTCGACGGCGAGGAGAACCCGTACGCCGGCAGCGTCGTGCGGTTGAGTTCGGCGACCCAGACCGTCACGCTCGTCTCGGGGCTGACGGAAGGATACCATACCGTCAAGGTGCTCAAGCGGAGCGAGGCGCTCGAAGGCGACATCGCCCTCAAGAGCATCTCCACCGACGGCCGCTTCGCATCCCCCGACGAGACGAAGGACTTCAAGATCCTCTACATCGGCGACTCGTCGATGACCGGCTACGGCAATCTCGCGACTTCCGTCGGCACAGCGAAGACCACCTCGAATTCCGACGGTCTCCTCGACTTCGCCTACCTCTCCGCCTACATCCACGACGCCGCCTTCTCGATCGTCGCCTCGAGCGGCTGGGGCGTCTCGCGCGGCTGGAACACGCCCGGCGGCGCGATCGACGAGGTCGAGAACATGGCGAACGCCTTCGACTATCTCGCGATCGACGGCACGAACAAGGTCCGCACCGACTGGGGCCGCTACGACACGACCGACTTCGTGCCGGACGTGGTCGTCATCACCCTCGGCACGAACGACTTCAACGCCCCCTATTACGATACCATGACCGACGCCGACAAGACGGCCCTCCGAGACCGCTTCGTCGCCGATTACGTCGCCTTCCTCGTGCATCTGAACGACGTCTACCCGAACGTCCCGATCATCGTCGGCTACGGCATCATGGCCGATTCCTGGCGGATCGGCGCAAGCTGCCGCGCGGTCGTCGCGCAGGCGAACGCGGTCCTGGGCGGCCGCGTCCACGAGCTCGAGATGGTCGCCGCCGGGACGTCGTATCCGTTCGGATCGGACTACCATCCGCAGGCCGGAACCCACATCGCCGCGGCCGACCAGCTCGCAAACCTGATCGAAACCGTCACCGGTCACGAACGCGTCCGCGAGAACGTCATCCTCTGACCTGCGATTCGCCGGCGTCGCTTGACAAGAACGCCGCGCGCACGTATAATGATACCAAACGAAGACGGAGAACTGGGAATCTAAAGACGCTTCAGAAAGCCGGCGGTCGATGCGAGCCGGCGCGCGACGGTTCCGATCCATCTCCCGAGCGACGTCAAAACGTCCGCCGTCCGCGTTATCGGACCCAAGCGCCGGGGACTTCCCCGGAATGAAGGTGGCACCGCGATCACATCGTCCTTTACCCCATGGTAAGGGACGTTTCTATTCCAAGGAGGAATCGTCATGCTCGATCTGAACCGCATCAAGGAAAGCCCCGAGAAGATCAGGGAACTGCTTGCCCGCAAGGGCTGGGACGCCGATTTCGCCCCGCTGCTTGCGGATCTCGAACGCCGCAGCACCCTTCTGGTCTCGATCGAATCCGTCAAGGCCGAACAGAACCGCCTTTCCGCCTCCGTCCCCGCCGTCAAGAAGCAGGGCGGCGACGTCCAGGCGATCTTCGCCCGCGTCAAGGAACTCTCCGCCCAGAACGCCGCGGCCGAAGCCGAACTGAAGGACCTGCAGGCGACGATCGACGCCTTCGCCGCCGCCCTGCCCAACACCCCCGACGAGGACCTGCTTCCCGGCGGAAAGGAAAACAACATGCCGATCCGCACCTACGGCGAGAAGCCGGCGTTTTCCTTCCCCGTCAGGAACCATGTCGAACTGTGCGAGTCGATCGGTCTCGTCGACTACGCCCGCGGCGCCAAGATCTCCGGCTCCGGCACGTGGATCTACACCGACCTCGGCGCGCGGCTCGAATGGGCGCTCCTCAACTTCTTCGTCTCCGAACATCTCGCCGACGGCTACACGATGATCCTGCCGCCGCACCTGTTGAACGAGGAGAGCGGCTATACCGCCGGCCAGTTCCCGAAGTTCAAGAACGACGTCTTCTGGCTCAAGGGCAGCGATCCCGAGAAGTTCATGCTGCCGACGGCGGAGACCGCGCTCGTCAACCTCCACCGTGACGAGATCCTCGCCGCGGACGATCTTCCGCGGAAGTATTTCGCATACACCCCGTGCTACCGCCAGGAGGCGGGTTCCTACCGCACGGAGGAGCGCGGGATGATCCGCGGCTACCAGTTCAACAAGGTCGAGCTCGTGCAGTACACGACCGAGGAGAACTCCGACGCCGCCTTCGCGGAGATGGTCGGGAAGGCCGAGAGCCTCGTCAAAAAACTCGGGCTCCATTTTCAGACGTCGAAGCTCGCCGCCGGCGACTGCAGCCACTCGATGGCGCGCACCTACGACATCGAGGTCTGGATCCCGTCGATGGGAATCTACAAGGAAGTGTCGTCCGCGTCCAACGCGCGCGATTACCAGGCCCGCCGCGGAAAGATCCGCTACCGTGATCAAAAGACCGGCAAGACCCGTTTCTGCCATACCCTGAACGCCTCCGGGCTCGCGACCTCGCGCATCTTCCCGGCGATCGTCGAGCAGTATCAGCAGGCGGATGGATCGGTCCGGGTTCCGGACGTGCTCGTCCCCTTCATGGGCGGGATCACGGTCCTGATGCCGAAAACCAGAAAGTAGAAAACAAGCGCCGACATCCGGTCAACCGGGCGTCGGCGCTTTTGATTCGGTTTCGGGACGGATCAGAGGACCTTGCAGATCTTGTCGCTCTGGGTGTCGATGATGAGGGGAATCACGACCGGCTTGCGCTTCGTCTCCTTGTAGAGATAGTCGGCGACCTGGTCGCGGATCGATTCCTTGTACACGCGCCAGTCGATGTACTTGGCGGCGAACTGCTTGGCGGTGATGTTCTGGTAGATCGTCTCGATCTGCTTGATGACCTCTTCGTTGTCCTTCATGTACATGAAGCCGCGGGAAACGATCTCCGGCTTGTTCAGCATCAGACGTTCGCGTGCGTCGATGTTGGCGATGATCAGGAGGAAACCGTCCTGCGAGAGGAACTCGCGTTCCTTGACGACGGCGTCGTTCACGTCGGCGTCGAACGAACCGTCGACCATGATCGAGCCGTTCATGACGGTGTCGTGCTTCAGTTCGAGGACGCCGCCCTCGAAGGTGACGACCTCGCCGTTGTCGATGACGGGGACGTTCTCGGCGGGAAAGCCGTATTCGACCGCAAGGTCGGCCTGGGCCTGGAGATAGCGGTATTCGCCGTTGATCGGGATCACATATTTCGGCTTGAGGAGGGTGTAGAGGAGCTTGATGTCCTCCGTCGAGGCGTGCGACGGCGGCAGGACCTTCTTGTCGACCTTGACGAGCTTCGCACCGAGGCGGTAGATCGCGTCGTAGGTCTTCGCCGCGATCTTCTCGGTGCCGACGATCGGCGGACAGAGCATCAGGACGGTGTCCTTGGCGTTCAGATGGAGCAGTCGGTCGAACCCCTTCGTCATCCGCTGCAGCATGTAGAACGGCTCGTGGCGCTCGCCGGTGACGAGAAAGACGACGTCGGGCAGGTCGTTCTCGTTCTCTTCGTCGAGGTACTTCAGATTGACGAGGCGATCCTTGGGAATCCGGATGTAGCCCATCGTCTCGCCGATGTCGACCATCCGCTGCGCCTTGCGGCCGATGATCGAGATGTTCTTGCCGATCTTCAAGGCCTCGTCGATGACGCGCTGGATGTGGGCGATCTCGGTCGAGTACATCGCCACGACGGTCCGCCCCGCGGCGACCTTGAGGGTGTCGCGGATCGTCCGGATCAGATTGATGTCGGAAGTCGAGTGGCCGACGGTGAGGGCACCCGAGGATTCGCAGAGGAGGGCGAGGACGCCCTGCTCGCCATACTTCGAGAGCTTCGCGAAGTCGGTCTGGTAGAAGGCGCCGACGTTCTGATCGAAGGTGAAGTCGGTGGCGTACACGATGACGCCGTCGGATGTCGAAACGGCGATCCCGGAAGATTCCGGCACCGCGTGCGTGGTGGAATGAAATTGGATCGAAAACGACGGAAAGTCGATCGATTGGTCGCGATCGACGACGTGGAACGCATAGTCTTCGGGGTTCAGCCTGTTCTCCTTCAGCATGTCCTTCACGACCGCGATCGTGAAGCTGGTTCCGTAGACGGGCGCCGGGATCTGCCTAAGCAGCATCGGCAGCGCGCCGATGGCCTTGTCGTGGGCGTGGGAGAGAAAGACGCCGACGATGTCTTTTTTGCGGGATTCCAGATAGCTGATGTCCGGCACGATCGCGTCGATGCCGAGGAGGTCGCCGGACGGGTGCTTGAGACCCGCGTCCAGGACGGCGATCCGCCGGTCCACCTCGACGCAATAGAGATTCTTGCCGTTTTCCCCGAGACCGCCCAGCGCATAGAACTTGATCTGGCTCATGGTGTCTCCTTTCATGATGCGATGCGGTTGGTCCGATGGGATTATTATACGCCAAAACGGCCGTTTTGAAAACGGAAAAGTCGTTTTTTCACGATCGGTTCGGGAAACCGTCCGCTCTTTCAAGGAGCACGGGTCGAAAACCCGAAGGAATGTGGTAGAATAGGGATCGGTGATGCCCATGGTGAACTACCCGATCAAGAAGGCGACGCCGCAGAAGACGACCGTGTCGGTCGCCAACCGCGGTATGGACCTCGAGGAAGCGATCAACCAGACGAACGAATATTACGTCGCAAACGACGTCGCCCACATCTACAAGAAGCCGATCCCGATCCAGGTCGTCAAGGTGGACTACGAGCGCCGGAGCGCCGCCCGGATCTCCGAGGCGTACTACAAGATTCCCTCGACCACCGACTACAACGGCATCTACCGCGGCCGCTACATCGACTTCGAGGCAAAGGAGACACGGACCAAGACGGCGTTTCCGCTCAAGAACATGCACGAACACCAGGTGAAGCACCTCGAGAGCATCCGCCGCCACGGCGGCATCGGCTTCATCATCGTGCAGTTCACCCTCCTCGGAAAGGTCTTCCTGCTCGACGCCGAGTACGTCACGGCGTTCTGGAAGCGCGGCGAGGAAGGTCGCCGGTCGATCGCGCTCGAGGATTTCGAGAAACTGGGACGGCAGATCCCGGAAGGATACGTCAAGCGGCTCGACTACCTCAGGGTCGTGGATGAATACTACTTCCCGAAACCGGCCGAATGAACCGAAACGAAGGAATATCCGTCAGGATATTCTTTTTCGTCTCGACCGACCGGTCGGATTGACGGCGGAGCGTTGCTTTCGGAGCCCGACTTGTGCTATGATGGATCAAGGCGCTAGGATCCGATGCGTTCATGGGGACGCGTTGCGGAAACGACGGACCGCCAATCGGATTTTCGCCCTATGCCATGAAGCCACATTCTCCATGAGGAGTCGCTCGCGATGGAATACAGGAACATCGACATCCACAACATCGGTCACATCGAACATCACGATCGGGGCATCACCTGGCTCAGGGTCCCCCGGCACGTCTACGACGCGCTGGAGACCGACATGGGTCGATCCATGGCCAGAAACGCCATCGGCGTCGAACTGCGGTTCGTCATCCATAGCGGGCAGGCGAAGATCACCCTTCAGTCGCTCTCCGACCCCCGGTTCCTGACCACCCTCCATACGTTCTACGGCGGCGTGCAGGCCGGATGGGACGGGCATGAGATGAACAGCCACATCCCCGTTCAGCCGACCGAGTTCGTCTTCTCCCGACCGGCCAACGTCGATGTCCTGCGGGACGTCTCGAAACGGGCGGGATCGGAGTGGAATCCCGATGTCGTCCGCGTGATCCTCGAACGGGGCGACATCCGCATCCTCGACGTCGAAGGCGACGTCGTTCCGCCGGCAAAGCGCCAGCTGCCGTCCCGAACCCTTTTGACGTACGGTTCCTCCATCACCCACGGATCCAACGCCCTGTCGATCTCCTACGCGTGGCCATCGGTCGTCGCCCACCGGCTCGGGATGGATCTGCGCAATCTCGGCATGGCGGGCAGCTGCCGCATGGAGCCGGAGATGGTCGACTACATCGCCGCTCTCGGAGAAGCCGGCGCATGGGATATGGCCGTCCTCGAACTCGGCATCAACGTGCTCGACTGGGACGAATCCCTGATCCGCGAACGGGTGCGGCGTACCCTGTCCGAAATCGCCGGGCGCAATCCTCGGAAGCCGATCGTGGTCATCTCGCCGTTTTTCTCCGGCAACGACTTCCATCAGGGAGTCGAAGCCGCCCGTTGGCGCCGCCTGTTGCCTGCGATCGTCGCCGAGCGCAATGACCCGAACGTGCACTACGCCGACGGAACGGACCTGCTCGGCGACATGTCGCTCCTCTCGGCGGACGAAGTCCATCCCTCCATCCATGGCATGCAGCAGATCGCCGATCGTCTCTTCGACCATCTCGAAAACATCCTTCGCCGACCTTTTCGGGAAGCGGAATGAAGTACGCGTCCCGACCTCCGGCGGTGCCGAACGACGAAGGTTTCGACGCGTTTTTTCATGGGGTCCCCGGGAAGTTGCAACGATCGCGCACGCTCCGATCGAGACCGCATCGATTTCGCTTTACGCGCGCACGGGTTCGTTGTATAATCGTTACAGCAAGTCCGCGGAGGGCGTTCACGGCTTGAATCAAAGGGGATAGAATCCATGCTTCACATCGGTCTCAGAAACATCAAGACGGCCGCGGCGATCGCCGCCTGCCTCCTGGTCAACCTCGTCCTCGTCCTCATCGACAAGGACTTCGCGGCGACGTGGTTCTCGCCGTTCTTCGCCGGCATCGCCGCCGCCTATTCGGTCCAAAGCGACCATGACGCGAGCTTCCGCCAGGCGCGGATCCGTTCCGTCGGTTCCGTCATCGGCGGCTTCTACGGCCTCGCGATCGTCCTCCTCTACGAGGGATTCTGCGCCGCACCCGTCACCGCCGCGATCGGCGAAGGCGCCAACCTCGCCGTGTTCTATCTCGTGGTCACCCTCGCCGTCGTCCCCCTGATCCAGTTCACCGTCGTGACCAAGCAGACGCTCGCCACGTTCGTCGTCGTCCTGACCTACCTCTCGGTCACCGTCAGCACCCGCAACATGGGACTTCCGCCGTTCGAGTTCGCCGTCAACCGCATCGGTTCGACGATCATCGGATCGATGCTCGCATTCCTGATCGACTCGATCTCCTTCTCCCGCCGCCGCGTCAACCACGACCTTCTGTTCGTCTGCGGCCTCGACGGCGCGATCCTGAACCCGCAGGGCCAGCTCGACTCGTTCTCGAAGTACAAGCTGAAGCATCTGCTCCGTGAAGGCGTCGACGTCACGATCGCGACCACGCGGACGCCTGCCTCGCTCTTCTCCCTGTTTCAGGGCATCGACTTCCGGATGCCGCTCATCCTCATGAACGGGACCGTCGTCTACGACGCCCGGACGAAGACCTATTCCGAAGTCAAGGCGCTTCTTCCCGCCGCGCGCGACGGCATCGAGGCCTACCTCGATTCGATCGGGCGCGAGTGCTTCGCCTACGCGATCGTCGACGACCTCCTCGCGATCTACCACGGCGGCTTCGCCAATCCCGCCGAGAAGCGGTTCTACGACGACCGCAAGTTCGATTTCTTCAAGAACCACGTGAAGGGGAGGCCGGCTGCCGACGCGAAGGTCGTGTTCTTCATCCTGATCGACACGGAACAGACCGTCCGCGCGATCGCCGACCACATCCGCACCCAGGCGTTCGGCGGCGACGTGGTGATGAACGTCTACCCCTTCGACGACGTCGAGGGATACTGGTTCCTCAAGATCAACGGCATCTCCGCCTCCAAGGAACAGGCGGTCTGCCACCTCGTCACCTCGTTCGGGAAACAGAACGTGGTCGCCGTCGGCGGAAAGGCCTTCGACGTCCCGATGATGCAGATCGCCGACTACGCGATCGCGCTCGAGAGCGCCGATCCCGAAGCCCGCGCGGTCGCCGACCTGGTGATTCCCGGAAACGACCCCGACCAGATCCTGCGCGTGATCGACCGCATCCGCCGGATGCCTTCCCTCGACCGCCTGCACCGGGCGGCGTGGCGGAAGCATTCCCACGATTGACGAAAAGCAGAAACTCCAGCATCGACAAAGACGACGACCGCCCCACCGGCGGTCTTTTTCTTGCGATGAATCCGACGTAAGAAAAAGGCCGACGTCGACGTCGACCCGATTTCAATCAGAAAACGCGTTTTCCTCCGACGAAAGTCATTCGGACCGCCGGCAGTTTCCCACCGCCTTCGATCCGTTCGAACGCGTCCGGCGGGAGCACGGCGAAGTCCGCCCGCATCCCCGTCGCGATCGATCCCAGTTCGCGTTCGTCCCGGGTCTGGCGCGCGGATGCGACGGTATAGGCGCGGATCGCGTCCGCGACCGGCATCTTCTGGTCCGGGCGGTAAAGCCGGCCCGCCCGATCCGTGCGGCGGACGGCGGCGCGCAGGTTCTCGAAGGGGTTCGCGTCCTCGACGGGCGCGTCGGTGCCGAAGGCGACGTTGATCCCAAGGTCTTGCATCGTCTTCCAGGCGTAGCTTTTCACCGCCTTCGCGGCGCCGACGCGGGCTTCGACGACGGCCATGTCGGCGTCGATGAAGATCGGCTGGACGGCCGCGTACACGTCGAGGCGCGCCATCCGGGCGAGGATCGCGTCGGTCGTGATCTGGCAATGGATCAGCGCATGCCGGTGGTCGGGACGGGGCAGTTCGCCGAGGACCCGTTCGTAGACGTCGAGCGCCTGCGTCATCGCCCGGTCGCCGATCGCGTGCATCGCGACCGACATGCCGGCGCGATGCGCCGTCGCCACGAGTTCATGAAGCTCCTCGTCGGAATAGGTGAGGATGCCCGACGTCCCGGAATCGTCGGCGTACGGTGCGGACATCGCCGCCGTGCGGGCGCCGAGGCTCCCGTCGAGCAGGAGCTTGAGCGGACCCATCTTCAGGAAGTCCCCGTAGCGCCGGTTCGGATACCCCTTCGCGATGTAGTCCGCGAGCATCGCAAGCGTCGGCAGATGGCTCTGCGCGCGGATCCGGACCGTGAGGAGGCCTTCCTCCGCCAGTTCGCGGTAGACTTCGATCATGCGTTCGTAGTCTCCCGGGAAGGCGTGCGAAAGGTCGTCCGTCTGGACCGTCGTGATCCCGTCGCGGTTCAGAAGGCGCATCCCCGCAAGCAGAAGCCGCCGCACCTCCGCCTTCGTCGTCGGAAGCCGGTTCGAAAAGACGAGGTCGAGCGCCTTCTCCGCGAGGATCCCGTCCGCGAAGTCGATCGAACCGCCGTCGACACGCGTCGATGCGTCGATCCCCGATCGTTTCAGGGCGGGAGTGTTGAGGACGGCGACGTGGCCGCAGACGCGCGTGACGACGATCGGGATCCGGTCGTCGACCGCGTCCAGGTCGGCCCGCGTCGGAAAGCGGACGACGTCGAACCGGTTCTGGTCGAAGCCGCGGGCGAGCAGGAATCCGCCCGTGAAGCGGGGCGACGCGAGATGCGCGCGAAGGCGCTCCTGCAGTTCCGAAACCGATCGCACGCCCTGAAGGCCCGGCCGTTCGTTCATCAGTGCCATCCCGTAGAGGTGCATGTGGCTGTCGTTGAAGCCGGGGACGACGAGGGCGCCGCCGAGGTCGACCGCCGCGCCCCCGCGGTGACGGGTGCGCGCTTCGGTTCCGGAGCCGACGAACGCGAAACGTCCGTCCTCGACGAGGACGGCTTCGGCGAACCCTTCGCCGGTGAAGAAACGGGCGTTTTCGTAGAGGTCGGACATGGGATCCCCCGCTTTCCCGGATCGATGCTCGACGTCATTATACCGCATCCGGGCGGCCGCCGTCACGCGCTTCTCTCGAAAAAAGGAAAAACCGCGGCCCCTGGGGGTCGCGGTGCGTTCGATTCCTTATTCGGCCGCCTTGATCATCAGGCGGACCATCTTCTCGGCGAAGCCGACGGGGTCCTTGACGGCGATGCCCTCGATCAGGAGCGCCTGGTCGTAGAGGATCCAGGCGAAGTCGGAGAGGAGGTCGCCACCCTTCGCGTGGACCTTCCCGATCGCCTGAAAGAGGGGATGGTTCGGGTTGATCTCGAGGATCTTGTCGGCCTTCATCTCCTTGTCACCTGGCATCTGGCTGATGACCTTCTCCATTTCGAAGGAGAGGCCCTCGCCGGAGACGAGGCAGACGGGAGAGTCGGAGAGGCGGGTCGAGAGCTTGACTTCCTTGACCTCGTCCTTGAGGACGTCCTGGATCGCGGCGAGGAGGTCCCTGGATTCGTCCTCCTTGGACTTGATCGCTTCCTTCTCCTGTTCGTCGAGGAGGTCGAGGTCGCCCTGGTTGATCGACTTGAACTCGTGCTTGTCGTATTCGTGCAGGATCTGGATCATGAATTCGTCGACGTCGTCGGAGAGGACGAGGACGTCGTAGCCCTTCTTCTTCAGGATGTCCATCTGCGGCATGACCCGTACCTGGTTCTTGTTCGGGGCGGAGGCGAAGTAGATCTCCTTCTGGCCTTCGGGCATCTTCTCGACGTATTCCCTGAGGGTGACGCGTTTTTCCTGGTTCGCGGTGGAAAAGAGGATCAGGTCCTTGAGAAGGTCCTTCTTCTCGCCGAACTGGTCGTAGACGCCGTACTTCAGGTTGACGCCGAACTCACCCCAGAACTTCTCGTACTTCTCGCGGTCGTTCTTGAGCGCCTTCTCGAACTCCGCGAGGATCTTCTTCTCGAGGTTCTGGGCGATCTTCTTGAGCTGGCGGTCGTGCTGCAGGATCTCGCGCGAGATGTTGAGGGAGAGGTCGGGGGAGACCACGAGCCCCTTCACGAAGCGCAGGTAGTCGGGGACGAGTTCCTTGCACTTGTCCATCACGAAGACGCCCTTGGCGTAGAGCTGGAGGCCCTTCTCGTACTTCTCGGAATAGAGGTTGTAGGGCGCCTTGGCGGGCACGTAGACGATCGACTTGTAGGTGATCGCGCCCTCGACGTCGGTCCACACCGTGAAGGCGGGGGCGTCGTAGTCGGCGTACTGGGTCTTGTAGAACTGGTCGAGCTCGTCGTCCTTGAGCTCGGACTTGTTCTTGTTCCAGATGGGGGTCATCTGGTTCAGCGTCTCGCGCTCGACGACGGTGTCGAACTTGCCCTCGATCTCCTTGCCCTCGGCGTCCTTCTTCGGGACCGACTTCTCGCGGTCCATCCGGATCGGGTACTTGACGTAGTCGGAGTACTTCTTGACGAGGTGGCCGAGCTGCCAGTCGTCGAGGTAGGTCGAATACTTCTCCTCGTCCTCGTCCTTGCGGAGATGGAGCGTGATCTCGGTGCCGCGGGAGACCTTGTCGCACTCCTCGATCGTAAACGTGTCCTCGCCCTCCGAGATCCAGCGGTAGGCCTTCTCGGAATAGGGCGACTTCGATTCGACGACCACCTTCGAAGAGACCATGAAGGCGGAGTAGAAGCCGACGCCGAACTGGCCGATGAGGTCGGCCGAGGCGGCCTGCTTGTCCTTCAGGCTCTGGAGGAACTCGAGCGTGCCCGACTTGGCGATCGTGCCGAGGTTGTTCACCAGTTCCTCGTAGGTCATGCCCATGCCGTTGTCGGTGATCGTGATCGTCCGCT
>JBAZNL010000025.1 GCA_041649275.1 Candidatus Izemoplasmatales bacterium | reverse complement strand
GGCCTTGTCCATGGCCTTGCCCATCATCCCGCGGTTCATGAAGGCCTCGTCGATCGACTCCTTCACGCGGGTGCGGACCGTCTCGCCGAGTTCGGCGTTTTCCGAGATCGTGGAGACGGAGACCACGGCTTCGGCGGCTTCGATGTCGATGAAGCCCAGTTCGATGGCTTTGTCGATGATCATCTCGAGCGCGTCGGCGGAGGTTTCGCCGATCAGGTCGAGTTCGAGGAGCAGGACTTCGCCGTCCTCATTGAGCGCGTTCGCATCGAGGACCTTGTCGTTGCCGGAGACGGTCAGATCGATGCTGGGGTTGATGTCGAGCGTGACGTAGGTGTCATCGGCCGAGACGGTCCCGCAGCCGACGAAGAGGCCGATGAGGATCGCCGCCATGGCGAATCCGATGATGCTTTTCTTGAACAACATGATTGGAACCCTCCCTTCAGGTTTCATCAAATATACGTTTGACGGGGCCTTGATATTGACGAATTGTGAAAATATGGTGTTATTTTTATCGTCAGTCGCGCAGACATCGAAAAAGGCTTCCCCGTCAGGAAGCCTTCTTGAAGATGCGGTCGAGCAGGTCGAAGAGGTGCACCTTGTTCTCGGTGCCGGCCCGGAGGCGGCGGTAGTTCGCGCGGTGGCGGACCACGATGACGGCCGTCACCGCGGCGGTCGCGACGACCAGCGCGAGGTCGGGTTTCCAGAGGACATGCCTGAGGGTCACGAACAGCACCGCCGCCAGCGCGCCGACGGTCGAGGAGACCGAGACGTAGCGCGTCAGGTACTCCGCAACAAGGAAGACGCCGAGGAGACCGAGGGCGAGCAGGGGTTCGTACGCAAGCAATAGTCCGAACGACGAGGCGACGCCCTTCCCGCCGCGGAACCGGAGCCAGACCGGGAAGCAGTGCCCGAAGACGCCGGCGACGCCGTAGACGAGCGGATGGAAGAGCTCCTGCCCTTCGAACAGGCGCGTATGCAGGATGAGAAAGACGATCAGTCCGCTTTTCAGCGTATCCGCGGCGAGGACGGCGAAGCCGATCGGGCGGCCGAAGACGCGGAAGGCGTTCGTGGTGCCGAGATTCCCGCTGCCGTACTTGCGGATGTCCCTGCCCTTGAAGAGCAGTCCGAGGATCAGCGAGAACGGAATCGAGCCGAGCAGATAGGCGATGACGAGGAGAGCGAAATCCATGGGCGGCACCCCTTTCCATGGGCAACATTATAACACGCGCACGGCTGAAATAAAGTATAAAAACGGTGAAAGTTTTGATATAATGGAAGAGAGAAAAAAGGGGACATCGGCATGAGCGAGAAAATCACGAACGTCTACAACGCCCAATCGATCCAGATCCTCGAAGGCCTCGAAGCGGTCCGCAAGCGCCCCGGCATGTACGTCGGCAGCACCGACGCCCGCGGACTCCACCACCTCGTCTGGGAAATCGTCGACAACTCGATCGACGAGGTCCTGGCGGGGTACGGTTCGAACATCAAGGTCGTCGTCAAGGAAGACAATTCTATCGTCGTCACCGACGACGGCAGAGGCATGCCCGTCGACATGCACAGCTCCGGCATGTCGGCCGTCGAAGTCATCTTCTCGAAACTCCATGCCGGCGGCAAGTTCGGCGGCGAAGGCGGCGCCTACAAGGTGTCCGGCGGCCTCCACGGCGTCGGCGCCTCGGCGGTCAACGCCCTCTCGGAGTTCCTCGAGGTCACCGTCCACCGCGACGGCCTCATGTACCAGATGCGCTTCGAGCGGGGGAAGAAGGTCAAGGACCTGATCGTCATCGGCGAGTCGCGGAAAGTCGGCTCGGAAGTATGGTTCAAGCCCGATCCGACGATCTTTTCGACGACCCTCTTCAATTACCAGACGCTCCAGGAACGCCTGCGCGAGAGCGCGTTCCTCGTCAAGGGACTGCGCATGCAGCTCGTCGACGAGCGCTCGAAGGTGCGCGAGACGTATCTGTACAACGACGGTCTGAAGGCCTTCGTCGATTTCCTGAACACGTCCAAGACGGTCGTCCATCCGACCCACTTCTTCGAAGGCAAGGCCAACCAGATCGAGGTCGAGGTCGCCTTCCAGTACGCCAAGATCTACAACGAGAACATCATCAGCTTCGTCAACAACGTCCGGACCAAGGACGGCGGTACGCACGAGACCGGCCTCAAGTCGGCCTTCACCAAGGTGATGAACGACTACGCCCGCAAGATGAACCTGATCAAGGAGAAGGACGAAGGCCTCGACGGGGCCGACATCCGCGAGGGCCTGACGGCGATCATCTCCGTGCGCATCCCGGAAAACCTCCTCCAGTTCGAAGGCCAGACGAAGAACAAGCTCGGTTCGCCCGAAGCCCGTCCGGCCGTCGAGACGGTCGTGAACGAGCAGCTCATGACCTTCCTCGTCGAATCGCCGCAACTCGCCTCCTCGCTCGTCGAGAAGGCGCTCATGGCGAGAAACGCCCGCGACGCCGCCCGCAAGGCGAGAGACGACGCACGGCTCGTGAAGAAGGTCTCGAAGACCGAGACGATCCTCTCCGGCAAGCTCTCCCCCGCGGGCACCAAGAACCCGAAGGTGAACGAACTCTTCCTCGTCGAGGGCGACTCCGCCGGCGGCTCCGCCAAGCAGGGCCGCGACCGCCGCTTCCAGGCGATTCTGCCGCTTCGTGGCAAGGTGATCAACTCCGAGAAGCAGAAGATGGAGGACGTCCTCAAGAACGAGGAGATCGCGACGATCATCGCGACCGTCGGCGCCGGCCTCGGCGGCGACTTCAAACTCGAGAAGTCCAACTACGACAAGGTCATCATCATGACCGACGCCGACACCGACGGCGCCCACATCCAGGTCCTGTTGATCACGTTCTTCTTCCGCTACATGCGTCCGCTCGTCGAGGCGGGCCGCGTCTACATCGCCCTCCCGCCGCTCTACAAGATCACGCGGATCGGCAAGAAGGAGGAGGTCCGATATGCCTGGACCGAGGAGGACCGCGAGGAACTCTGCAAGGCCTTCAAGACCTACAACGTCCAGCGATACAAGGGCCTCGGCGAGATGAACGCGCCCCAGCTCTGGGACACCACCATGAATCCGGAAACGCGCACGCTCATCCGCGTCCACGTCGAGGATCTCGCCGACGCCGAGAACCGGATCTCGATCCTGATGGGCGACGACGTCGAGCCGCGCAAGGAATGGATCGACACGAACGTCTCGTTCGCCGACGAGGACGACTACGAGATCGGGGAGGGCGCATGATGGCCTCCGTCAAGAACAAGGTCGAGAAGTTCGTCGAGGAGAAGATCATCCAGACCAACCTGGAGGACCTGATCGGCGACCGCTTCGGCAAATACTCCAAGTACATCATCCAGGACCGCGCCCTGCCGGACGTCCGCGACGGTTTGAAACCGGTCCAGCGCCGCATCCTCTATGCCATGAACCAGCTCGGCATGGCCTCCGACAAGCCCTACAAGAAGTCGGCCCGCATCGTCGGCGAGGTCATCGGCAAGTACCATCCCCACGGCGACACCTCCGTCTACGACGCGATGGTGCGCATGAGCCAGTGGTGGAAGTCGGGCGCCGTCCTGATCGACATGCACGGCAACAACGGCTCGATGGACGGCGACGGGGCCGCCGCGATGCGCTACACCGAGGCCCGCCTCTCGCCGTTCGCCGAGGCGATCCTCCAGGACATCGACAAGAAGACCGTCAACCTCGTCCCGAACTTCGACGACGAGGAGTACGAACCGGTCGTGCTCCCGGCGAAGTTCCCCAACCTGCTCGTGAACGGGGCGATGGGCATGGCCACCGGCTACGCCACCAACATCCCGCCCCACAACCTGAACGAGGTCATCGAGGCCGTCCTCTACCGCATCGACCATCCGGAATGCGGCGTCGACGATCTCCTCGGCATCGTCCAGGGTCCCGACTTCCCGACCGGCGGGATCGTCGAGGGCGTCCCCGAGATCAGAAAGGCGTTCTCCACCGGCCGCGGCCGGATCGTGATGAAGTCGAAGGTGGCCGTTTCCGAGGCCCAGCTCGTCGTCACCGAGATCCCCTACGAGGTGAACAAGGCCGACCTCGTCCGCAAGATCGACGAGATCCGCATGCAGAAGAAGATCGACGGGATCGAGGAGGTCCGCGACGAGTCCGACCGCGAAGGCCTCCGCATCGTCGTCGAGATCGGGAGGGGCATCTCCCCCGACGTCGTCCTCGCCTACCTGATGAAGAACACCGACCTTTCGCTCTCCTACAGCTACAACATGGTCGCGATCGCGAACAAGTCGCCCAAGCAGATGTCGCTCATGGAGATCCTCGACGGCTACGTCGTCCACCAGAAGGAGGTCGTCCGCAACCGCTCCAACTTCGACCTCCAGAAGGCCGAGAAGCGCCGCCACATCGTCGAGGGCTTCCTCAAGATGGTCGACGTCCTCGACGAGGTGATCCAGACGATCCGCTTCTCCGACGGGAAGAAGGCGGCGATGGAGAACCTGATCGCCAACTTCAACTTCACCGAACTCCAGGCCGAGGCGATCGTCACCCTCCAGCTCTACCGGATCTCCAACACCGATGTCGAGGAGATGCGTTCCGAGGCCGCCGACCTGGTCCGCCTGATCGCCGCCCTGAACAAGATCCTCAAGAACGAGAACGAGCTCGAGGGCGTCATCAAGAAGGAACTGAAGGCCTTCTCCGACAAGCATCCGGTCCCGCGCAAGAGCGAGATCAAGGAGGAGATCGCGAAGGTCGCGATCGCCGAGGAGGACCTGATCGCCCACGAGGACGTGGTCGTCGCCCTGACCCGCGACGGCTACCTCAAGCGCTCCTCGATCAAGTCCGTGCTGGCGACCACCAACGGCGATGCCGGCCTCAAGCCGGACGACGCGATCGTTCGCCAGCTCCAGGTCAACACCCGCTCGACGCTTCTCCTCTTCACCGACCTCGGCAACTTCATCCACCTTCCCGTCTACAAGATCCCGGACCGGAAGTGGCGCGAGGTCGGCGACTACGTCGGCGCCCTCGTGCCGCTCTCGCCCGGCGAGACGACGATCGACTTCCTCGTCGTCTCCGATTTCGCCAGGCCGGCGACGGTCCTGCTCGCGACCCGCGAGGGGATGATCAAGCAGGTGCCCCTCGCCGAGTTCGTCCCCGCCCGCATCAACCGCACCTACCAGGCGATGCCGGCGACAAGGATCGCGCCCCTGGCGGCGATCGACCTGTCGGGACCGTACGACGCCTTCGTGGTCGTCACGTCGAAGAACGGCTACATCGTCAAGTATCCGCTTACCGACATCCCCGTCCTCGGCCTCTCCGCCCGCGGCGTGAAGGGCATCAACCTGCGCGACGACGACCTCGTCGGCGCCGCCTTCGCGACCGAATCGACCAAGGACGAGACGATCCTGCTCACCAACCGCGGCGCGATCAAGCGCGAGTTCACCCAGAACATCGAAGCCTCGCGGCGCCCCGCGAAGGGCAAGGCCTACCTGAAGAACGTCAAGACCAACCCCTACGAGTTCGTCGGCGCCGCCTGCCAGAACGTCTTCCACCTGCGCGAGCGCCTGACCTTCCGGATCGTGACCGCGAAGTCGGTCCTGGTCGTTCCCGGCGCCGACCTCAAGCCCGACAAGTTCGAGCACGGCGCGCCCTACCTCGAGAAGGACGTCGTCCCGACGGCGCTTTATTGCGACGAAGCCGACCGCGCCGGCGCCGAGGAGATCCTGATGAAGCTGATCCGCGACCGCGCGGTCGCCGCTCCGGCACCGACCTCGGCGGGCGCTTCCGAACCCGCGGCGATCCCCCCCGAACCCGCCGTCGACGCCGACGACGTGATGCTCGACCTCGAGAAGATCCTGAACACCCACGCCGCCGAAAGCGCGGAAGAGGACGATCCCGACGCCGCCGAGAAGGAAACGATCGTCCAGCAGACGCTCTTCTGACGATTTCACCGATTTCTCACCGCCGTTTTCCCCGCTTCGTGCTATCATACCGTTATCCCCGATCAAGGAGAATCCCATGAAAAAAGCGCTCACCCTCTTCACCCTCGCGGCCGTCCTCGGCCTCGCCGGCTGCGACTTCTACGGCGTCACGACCACGACGGCCGCGCCCGCGGAACCGGAAACGGTCGTCATCGCCACCGTCGACGAGCTCGTCGCGATGAACAACGAAGACCATTACGTCCTTTCCGCCGACCTCGACCTCGGCGGTCTTTCCTGGATCCCCGTCGGGACCCCGGACGATCCGTTCGCCGGCGGCTTCGACGGCGCCGGCCATACGATCTCGAACTACTCGATCACGGCCGAGAACGGCGGGTTCGTCGGGTTCTTCGGCAGCGTCACCGGCGATCTCGAGAACCTGACCCTGGCGGACTTCGCGATCGACGTCGCCTACGACGGTCTTCTGTATGTCGGCGGGCTCGCCGCCCACACGACCGGATCGATCGCGGACTGCGCCGTCTACGGCGACATCGTCGCCGTGAACACGTCCTCGTCCTCCTACGTCGGCCTCCTCGCCGGCTTCGCCGCCTCCTACACGACGGCGACGATGACGACCTCGGAGTTCGTCGCCTCGACGATCTCGGGAGCCTACGCCGAGGGTTCGGTCGACGCCGTCGCCGACCACTTCCTCTCCGCCGGCGGCCTCGTCGGCCGGACGGCCAACGTCGTCCTCTCCGACTGCGGCGCCCGCGTGTCCGTCGTCGGCACCGCGACCGTCTACCGCGCCTACGTCGGCGGTCTCGTCGGCCATGGTTTCGGCGGTCTCCTCAAGGCGCACGCGGACACCCTCGAGGATGTCACGTTCGAGACCGTGCGGTGCTATGCGGACACCGCCCTCACGGTCACCGCGGCGGGCACGATGGCATCCGCCGGCGGGCTCTACGGCTATCTCCAGGACGGCTTCGTCGAGGACTGCTTCGCGAACGCGACGATCGTCGTCGGCGGTTCCGCCGTCGACGTCGGCGGCCTCGCCGGCGAACTCTGGTACGGATCCGCCTCGACCTCCGTCTTCCGCGTCGGGCTGACCGTCGCCCCCTCCGCCGACCTCTCCCTCCGCTTCGGCGGGATCGCGGCCTTCGTGCAGTCCGAGGTCGTCCTCACGGACTGCTTCCGGATGACGCAGTCGCTCTTCGCCGCAACCGACCCTCACGGCGTCGAGGCGTCGGCGGACCAGCTGTCGTCGGCACAGTGGTACCAGGACGGGCTCGGCTGGTCGGCGGAAACCTTCGACATCGCGACCGTGGTCGGGATCCTTTCCTGACGATGAATATGAAAAAGGACGGCTTCGGCCGTCCTTTTTCATGAAAACGGGTTCAATGATAGGTTTCTGAATATGATTTTATGCGAAATGCAATCGATTCGACGCGATAATCGTTTCATTTCGTTTCGGATTCTGCTATAATGGTGCGGGGTGATCGTATGAAGTGCATCGCCAACCTCCCGCGGATCCAGGTTCCGTCGGACGTGACCATGGCCTCGCTCAGACTCTACATCGAGATCGGGAAGAACGACTACTACCAGGCGCTCTTTTCGCCCGACTTCGAGTTCCTCGCGAAGCAGCTGGCGCTCCAGGAGGCCTATCATTTCTACAAGTGCTTCTTCGCCGACCTGAAGATCCCCGAGGCGCGGCTCAAGTCGCTTTCGCTCGAGTCCTCGCGGGCCAAGACGAAGGCGGAACAGCTCTACAAGAACATCGTCACCGTCTTCTCGATCATCCATCATCCCGGGCGGGAGCCGTTCAAGCTGAACGTGACCGAGGTCAACGACCTCGTCAAGCTCCTCTATGCGGGGTATTTTTCCGCCGATCAGCTCGGCTACCGCAAGGTCGAGAAGGCGAAGCATTCGCTCCTCCAGGCGGAACCCTCGTCGAAGCGCGAGGTCCTCGAGCAGCTGATGAACGAGTTTGCGGCCGCCCTCCGGAAGAACGAGCACGAACGCTCCTTCCTCTACCTCAACTTCGTCGTCGACTACATGAACCTCGACGTCTACCGCTACGACGACCACGACGCCGTCGCGATCCTGATCTATCACATCCTCTGCCGGCAGGACCTGTTCGCGGCGGCGCGGTACGTGCCGTTCTTCGGAAAGTTCTTCGTCCGGCTCCAGGAGTTCCGCGCGGCGCTCGACCGCACCCGCTTCAACTGGAACGAGGGCTTCGCCGAGATCATGCCCCTGCACCGGCTGTTCCTGCAGCTGTACCGCGACCTCTACGTCGACCTCGCCGAGAACGCACGCGACTACGACTACGAGTCCAAGCTCGAGATCCGCAAGTCCGACTACGTCGAGAACACCATCGACAAGCTCCCCGAGGTGTTCTCGAAGGAGGACATCCGCCAGAAGCACCCGCTGATCTCCGACTCGACCATCAACCGCACCCTGAAGAGGATGCAGGAGGAACACAAGATCCGCCCGCTCGGCACCGGTCGCAGCGCCAAGTGGATCAAGCTCTACAA
The DNA here is from genome assembly GCA_041649275.1 of Candidatus Izemoplasmatales bacterium. Lineage (NCBI taxonomy): Bacteria > Bacillati > Mycoplasmatota > Mollicutes > Candidatus Izemoplasmatales > Candidatus Izemoplasmatales bacterium. The sequence goes on along the minus strand of JBAZNL010000025.1, from coordinate 5,491 downwards.
GAAGGAACCGAAGAAGACCTCGATCAAGCAGCTCAACCTGGAATTGGAGGGATGACCCCATGGAACGACTCGACAGACTGATCCTCGAAGCCATCCGCGAAGACATGCCGGACGGCGACGTCACCACCGACGCGCTCTTCACCGACCAGACGGCGCAGGCGCACTTCATCGCCAAGCAGGACGGCGTCATTTCCGGGATCGATGTCGCCCGCCGCGTCTTTTCGATCGTCGATCCCGACGCCATCTTCGAGGAGAAGAGGCACAACGGCGAACGCGCCCTCAAGGGCGACGTCGTCGCCGTCGTCTTCGGCCGCACCGCCTCGATCCTCAAGGCGGAACGGATCGCGCTCAACTTCCTCCAGCGGATGAGCGGGATCGCCACCAAGACGGCCGCGTTCGTCGCCGCGACGGCGGGCACGAACGCCAGGATCCTCGACACCCGCAAGACCACGCCGTCCCTGCGCTTCCTCGAGAAGCGGGCGGTCGCCGACGGCGGCGGGATGAACCACCGCCAGAGCCTCTCCGACATGGCGATGATCAAGGACAACCACATCAAGGCCGCCGGCTCGATCTCCGCCGCGGTCGCGATCGTCAAGGCGAAGGTCCCGGCCGCGATCAAGGTCGAGGTCGAGGTCGAGAGCGTCGCGCAGTTCATCGAGGCGGTCGCGACCGCCGCCGACATCGTCATGCTCGACAACATGGGAACGCCGGCGATGGCCGAATGCGTGCGTCTGAACGCGGGACGGAAGAAGCTCGAGGCGAGCGGGAACATGACCCTTTCCCGGATCCCCGAGGTGGCCGCGACGGGCGTCGACTACATCTCCGTCGGCGCGCTCACGCACTCGTTCGAATCGCTCGACGTGTCGCTTCGCTTCCAGTGAGAAAAAGTACGATTCCACTAGTCAATCGAGATCGATTTGGATATAATAAGTTGTCTGGGAAAATGGTGATTTAGGGTGCTCAAAGCGAAATACGCCTGGCATGCGCGCGTCCCCGGGATCGTCCCCGACGAGCGCATCTACGAACACATCCTGAAGAACCGGGGCATCGACGATGCCGACCGGTTTTTCGGCATGGGCAAGGAGGCGCTTCACGACCCCTTCCGGCTCTCGGGAATGAAGGACGCCGTCGCCCGCATCCGGACGGCGATCGGCCGAAACGAGAAGATCCTGATCTACGGCGACTACGACTGCGACGGGATCACCGCCATCAGCGTCCTCTACCGCGCCCTGCGGAAGGCGGGGGCGAACGTCGACTGGGACCTCCCCGACCGCTTCAGCGAGGGCTACGGCCTCAACATGAACGCCGTCGGCGCGATCGCCCAGGCGGGCGTCGGCCTCGTCGTCACCGTCGACAACGGCGTCTCCTGCGACCGCGAGATCGCGGCCCTTTCCGCCGCCGGGATCGACACGATCGTCACCGACCACCACGAGACCAAGGGATCGCTCCCCGCGGCGCTCGCGATCGTCCACGCGAAACTCTCGCCCGACTATCCCTGGAAGGACCTCGCCGGCGTCGCCGTCGCCTACAAGCTGGCCGCGGCGGTCACGGGATCCGACCTCGACGACCTCCTCGACCTCGTCATGATCGGCACGATCGCCGATCTGATGCCGCTCGACGACGAGAACCAGGCGCTCGTCAACCTCGGTCTGAAACGGCTGAAGGACACGCGGATCCCGGGTCTCCGGAAGCTTCTCCAGTACTCCCACCTCGACCAGGTGAACGAGACCGCGATCGCCTTCAAGATCGCCCCCAAGATCAACAGCTCCGGCCGTCTCGGAAAAGCCCGCGACGCCGTCCGCCTGCTCGTCTCCGACGACGAGGAGGAAGTCTCCCGCCTGATCGGCGAGGTCGAGGCGAGCCACGTCCTCCGCAAGGACCTCACCGAGGAGTCGTACGTCGCCTGCGAGCGCCTCGTCGATCCGACGAAGCGCGTCCAGGTGCTCGCCGCGCGCGGCCTGCACGAGGGCGTCATCGGCATCTGCGCCCAGAAGATCGCCGAGAAGTACCAGAAGACCACGGTCGTCATCAACCTCGAGGACGGCGTCGGGAAGGGCTCGATGCGCGCCTTCGGGGACGACAACGTGCTGACGCTCCTCGACGGCGTCGCCGACCTGCTCGTCAAGTACGGCGGCCATTCGCAGGCGGCCGGCCTGACGGTTCCCGAGGAGAACATCCCCGCGCTCCGCGAGCGTCTCGGGGGCGCCGGCGCCGAAGGCGTCCCGCCGCGGCTCGACTACGACATGGCCGTGAAACTCTCGACGATCTCGGTTCCGACCGTGAAGCGGCTCGAGAAGTACAGCTTCTTCACCGCCACCTTCCTGTTCTCCGACTTGTCCGTCGTCTCGAAGCAGACGATGGCCGGGAAGCACGCCAAGTTCGTCGTCACCGACGGGATCCGGCAGGTCGAGGCGGTCGTGTTCAACGACCTCGACCTCTACTACAACCTCGTTCCCGGCGACCGCGTGTCGATCGTCGGCGGTCTCTCGATCAACTCCTGGAAGAACCGCGAATCGATCCAGATCATGATCCGCGACCTCGAATGCCGGCATTTCCAGCTGCTCGACTACCGCGACCGCGCCAGCTATCTCGAAGCCGTACCGCATCTCGCCGACGGACCCGGGGCGGTCGTCCTCGACGACGGCTTCGTCTACCGCAACCGTCCGCTGTCCGTCGCCTTGCGGCGCCAATCCCCCGGCACCGTCGTGCTCGCCCTCGGGATCGATTCCGCCGAAACGGCGCGGATCGTGTCGAAGGAGGGGCTTGCGTCCTGGTTCCGCGTCCTCCAGAAGCGCGACCGCTGGGAGAAGGACGCCTTCCGCACCCAGGTCGGGGCGCCCGCCTGGCTCGTCGAGGCGGTCCTCGCCGCGTTCTGCGAACTCGGATTTGCCGAGGCCGACGACGCGTCCGTCGCCGTCCGCCGCGACGCGCCGAAACGGAACCTGACCGAATCCGAACGATACCGCGACCTCGTCGGCGCCGCCGCCGAGATCGCCCGCCTGACCCGCATGACCGAAACCGAAATCCGACGCGAACTGACCGCGTCGTTGGAGGCATGACCCCATGAGATACGAAGACTACATCAAGAACGTTCCCGACTTCCCGATCCCGGGAATCCAGTTCAAGGACATCACGCCGCTGATCGCCGACGCCATGGCGTTCTCCGCCGCCGTCGACGAACTGGCCGCGTTCGTGCGCGAGAAGGAGGCCGAACTCGTCGTCGGTCCGGACGCGCGCGGCTTCATCGTCGGCTCCGCGGTCGCCTACGCCGCCAGGGTCGGCTTCGTCCCGGTGCGCAAGCCGGGCAAGCTGCCGCGCCGGACGATCGCCTACGACTACGACCTCGAGTACGGGAAGAACACCCTGTGCATGCATTCCGACGCCGTGAGACCCGGCCAGCGGGTCGTCATCGTCGACGACCTCCTCGCCACCGGCGGGACCATGGGCGCGACGATCCGGCTCGTCGAGGAGGCCGGCGGGATCGTCGTCGGTCTCGGGTTCCTCGTCGAACTGCTCGACCTCGAGGGCCGTTCGAAGCTCAAGGGCCTGCCCGTCAAGGCGCTCATCACCTACTGACCGAAGACATCGACCGAAGGAGGTGTTCTTGTGACGCGAGACGAGATCTTCCAGCCGCTCCGCGACGCCGTCTCCCATTATCTCACCAATCCCGAACACCTCGGATTCATCCGCCGGGCGTTCGATTTTGCCTATGACAAGCACGCCGGACAGCTCCGCAAGTCCGGCGAGCCCTACATCGTCCATCCGGTCCAGGTGGCCGTCACGCTCGCCGAGTACCAGGTCGACCCGATCACGATCGCCTCGGGCCTGATGCACGACCTGCTCGAGGACACCGACACGACGTTCGAGGAACTGAAGGCGATCTTCGGCGAGGACGTCGCCGACATCGTCGAGGGTCTGACGAAGCTGCACCTCCTCCATTACGAAGGCTCGAAGGCGTCGGAACAGGTGAAGAACCATCAGAAGATGGTGCTCGCGATGGCCAAGGACATCCGCGTCATCTTCGTGAAGCTCGCCGACCGCCTGAACAACATGCGGACGCTCTCGCACCTCGATTCGGAGCGGCAGCTTCGGATCAGCCGCGAGACGCTCGACATCTTCGCCCCGATCGCCCATCGCCTCGGCATGTACCGGCTCAAGGCCGAACTCGAGGACATCGCCTTCAAGTACCTCTATCCCGACCAGTACGACGAGATCGCGCACCTGATCAAGGACAAGAAGGGAAACCGCGAGGCGGACGTCCGGGCGATGAATGCCGAGCTCGAGAGCCTGCTTGAGAGCGAGAACTTCCATTTCACGATCAACGGCCGGATCAAGAACATCTATTCGGTCTACCGCAAGATGACGATGAAGAACCTCGAGTTCGAGGACATCAACGACCTGCTCGCGCTCCGCATCATCGTCGATTCGATCTCGGACTGTTACCGCGCGATCGGCATCGTCCATTCCAAGTTCGTCCCGGTCCCGGGACGCTTCAAGGACTACATCGCGATGCCCAAGCCGAACATGTACCAGTCGCTCCACACGACGGTCGTCTTCCACGGCAAGATCTACGAGATCCAGATCCGCACCAAGGAGATGGACGAGATCGCCGAGAAGGGCGTCGCCGCCCACTGGGCGTACAAGGAGTCGCAGGGCCAGGGCGCGTCTAGGAAGAACATCGAGGACATCGTCTCCTCGAAGCTGCGCTGGTACTCCGAGCTGATCCGCTACACCGAGGAGTCCAACTCCGACGAGGAGATCCTGAACATCTTCACCGACGACATCCTGAACGCCAACGTCTACGTCTTCACCCCGAACGGCGACATCATCGACCTCACCGCCGGGGCGACGCCGCTCGACTTCGCCTTCCGGATCCACACGAAGCTCGGCGAGAAGACCGTCGGCGCGATCGTGAACGGCAAGATCGTGCCGCTCGAATACACCCTCAAGACCGGCGACGTGGTCGAGATCAAGACCTCGCAGAACGCCGTCGGCCCGAACGACAACTGGCTCAAGATCGCCAAGACCTCGAACGCCCGCGCCAAGATCAAGAACTTCCTGAACAAGCAGAAGCGCGACTATCTCGTCGAGAAGGGCAAGGAGGACTTCGAGGCCGAACTGGACACCCGCCGGCTCAAGATCGAGCTCTCCGACGAGACCTGCGCGAAGCTGTTCGAACTCAAGGGCGTCAAGTCGGTCGAGGACATGTATTACGAGATCGGCAAGAACATCCTCTCCCCGATCAGCGCGATCAACGCCCTCACCGGCCGCGACGCCGTCACCGAGGAACAGCTGATCGAGGCCATCAACAAGGTCCCGGAAACGAAGCGCGCGCAGAAGACGCGCACCGTCCACAACGACGTGAACATCGTCGTCGAAGGCCTCACCAACCCGTCCGTGAAGCTCGCGCACTGCTGCACGCCGGTGCTCGGCGACGACATCGTCGGCTACGTCACGAAGGGCGCCGGGATCGCCGTCCACCGGAAGAACT
>JBAZNL010000024.1 GCA_041649275.1 Candidatus Izemoplasmatales bacterium | reverse complement strand
CTGGATGTACCAGACTTCGCCGCCGGTGCCGAGGGTCTCGACTTCGACCGCGCCGTCGACGACCGTGAAGGTCGCGTCGATCTGGACCGAAGCCCAGGACTGGTCGACGGTCGTCCAGCTGGCCCAGGCCGAGCCTTCGCCGTTGACCGCGAAGCCCTCCGCTTCGAAGTCGCCGTTCTGGATGCCGTTTTCGATCAGGTTCCACTCTTCCGTGAAGGTGTAGAGGTGATCGAAGGTCACGTCGTCCTCGACGGGGGCCGGTTCGGCGTTGACGTCGACGTAGAGCTTCAGGTCGGTGATCGTGAAGACGCCGGTCTGGACGAGGTCGCCGTAGTTGCCGAAGTTCAACTTCATGAAGTAGTAGTCATAGAGCGATTCGAACTCGAATTCGAGGGCGTTGTCGCCGACGCTCAGTTCGACTCTCTGGGTGAGGGACGTGGGCTTCGAATAGTGGTCGCCGGTGACGTTGACTTCCATCGTGCGGGCGGTCGTGGCGTTGACGTTCATCGTCAGCTTGTACATCGCGCCCTGAACCAGCGTGAAGTCCTGCTTGAGCATGTCGTTCCACTGGATCTGGATGCCGTAGTCGACGGAGGTCGGGGTGACGATTTCGATCTCGAAGCCGCCTTCGACGTATTCGGCGGCGATTTCGCCGTCATTCATCCAGTAGTAGTACTGGCGGAGGAAGTCGGAGTCGGTGCCGCTGCCGATCGATTCGATGGCGGTGCTGACGGCGATCGCGTCATTCGTGAAGAAGTCCGGGACTTCGGCGTATTCGATGACGATCGGGCCTTCCCAAAGGACGAAGTTCGAGAACTCGAGGGTGCCGACGTTCGCCTGATCCTGAACCGTGCCGGTCAGGATGTTCATGTGCAGGACGGCCTGGTTGGCGACCCAGACCATCTCGTAGTCGAACGTTCCGGTCTTGACTTCGATGTAGCTGTGGGTGTCGTGGGCGTAGTCGCTGTTGGGGGCCTTGGTGACCATGTCGATGATGCGGTCCGTGGTGGATGTGATCGTCATCGTGATCTTGTAGGTGCGGCCTTCCTCGAGGGCGACGTCGGAGAGCATCACGGTCTGCATGCCGTAGTTGACGCCGCCGAGCCCTTCCTGGGTGATGATCAGTTTGCCGCCGGAGACGCCGACGCTGCCGGTCGTGCCGAGGACGTCGGCATTGGCGACCCAGTAGTACCAGACGTACGCGGAGTTGTCCCAGCTGTCGATGCCGATCGCGGCGCCGTCGGTGCCGAACCATTCGTCGTTGTCGATCGCGTCGGTCTCGGTGAATTGGATCGTCAGCGGACGGGCGGTGAACTTGATGTTGCTCGTCGCGCGGGCATACTTGCCGTTCACGGAGACGGTGTAGGTGATGCTGCAGACGGTCGCCGAGTAGGCCTTGAGCGTGCCGTTATCGGGGTCGACCTCGCAAGCGTCGTTGTCCGTCTGCCATCTGATGTTCGCCTTGTAGTCGACGCCGTCGGAACCATAGGCGTGAACCCCGGCGAGCAGGTTGTACGTTTCGTCGACGTAGATCTTGCTATCGTCGGTGAAACCCGTGTCCCTGACTCCCGACAGGGAGATGTAGAAGGCATCCGTGGTCACCGGTTGGGTCGTGGTGATCTCCGTCGTGGTGTTGTCGCACGCGACGATTCCGAACGCCAGAAGCAGGAACGAAAGCAGTAAAAAGCCCTTCTTCATTTGTGTCATTTCCTCCTTATTTCATTTCGCGTAACCGTTTACTCATTTATTATAGCAAAGGTCGTTAGCGTTTTCAACAGTGTTTCCTCGACTTTTCCTAAAAAGATCGAATAAATTAAAAAGAAATGTGTAATTGTTTACACATTTCTCGGTTGTTTCATTTTGACGTCAGTTTTTCCGGATTGACATGGACCATGATGTGCTTCACGTCGGGCAATTCCGCCTCGATCCGATCGTGGATTCCCTCGGCGATCGCATGCGCTTCGCCGACCGACAGATCGTTCCTGACGCGGATCTCGAGATCGACGTAGAGCTTGAGACCGAACATGCGCGTCTTCATCTCGTCGATGCCCACGACACCCGGATGGGCGTTCACGATCGCTTCGAGGCGGGAGACCGTCTCCGGGCCGGCCGCCTGGTCGACAACCTGGCTGAAGCCGGTCTTGATGACGAGAAAGGCGGTGCGGATGATCAGAAGGCAGATCACGAGCGACGCGACCGGTTCGAGCACGGTAAGGCCGAGCATCGCGCCGAGGATCCCGACGATCACGCCGCCGGCGGAGAATTCGTCGGAGCGGTGATCCATGGCCATCGCCTCGAGGGCCGGCGACGCCGCCTTCCGGGCGGCCGCGCGGGTGAAGCGGAACATCGTCTCCTTGATCACGATGGTCGCCGCGGCGGCGATCAGGGCGACCGCCGACGGGGCGGCGATCGTGGTGCCGGGGACGAACAGGAAGGCGTAGATCGACCCGATCGCGGCCTTGCCGATCTCGAGCGCGGTGACGATCAGGGCGACGCCGAGGAACACCGACGCCATGCTCTCGTACTTTTCGTGGCCATACGGGTGGTCGTCGTCCTGGGCCTTGCGCGCGAACACCGCGGCGATCGCCGCCGCGATCGCGGTGGCGACGTCGCCGATCGAGTTGACGGCGTCGGAGATCAGGGCCGTCGACCGGCCATAGACGCCCGCGACGATCTTGATGATCGCCAGAAACGCGTTCAAGATCGTGGTGAGGACGGTGGTCTTCTTGATGATACGTTTCTCGGCCTGCGGATCGGACATCGGGAAATCTCCTTCATAAACGCGAAGTGCGGGCAGTTTTCGCTGTCCCGCACTCGGCATGCTGTCTTTCGACCCGGGGTTTCCCCCTGATTGGAAGATGGAATTGTGGATCTTCGACTTCATTATAAGGCTTGCGGTCCCGCTTGTCAATTCGGGAAATCATTCGCCCGGATCGTAATTCTGGAAGACCTGGAGGAAGTAGACGTCCGCGATCGCGTCGATCGCGGTCTTGATGGCGGCTTCGTCGAGAACGTAGCCCGCGAGGAGTCCGCCGAAAGTACCCGTCTGGAGTTCTTCGGCGACGATGATGTTGAGGAATCCGACGACGTACATCGAGTCGTGCAGGTCGGTGAAGTAGGCTTCGATCGCCGTCTTGACCGACGTCGGCAGGACTGGGACGGTGATGTCGTAGACCTTCTCGACGTCCGCGCCGGTGCCGTAGACGATCTCGTAGAAACGGGATTCGGCGTAGAGCTTCAGCTGCGAAAGCGACGGAACGTCCTGGTCGTTCTCGGAACCGACGGTGTATTTCGGGGTGACGCCGTCGGTCTCGTAGGTCATCGTGAACTGGGCCGTCGGCTTCTCGAAGTCGGATCCCTTCTCGCAATACAGGAGGTAGGTGCCGTCGGCCGAGTCGACGAGTTCGGAGTAGTAGATCGAGGACTTGGATTCGTTCTCGGGGAGCCGGTATTCGGCGTAGGCGGCGATCAACCCGTCGATGATGTTCTGATTGTAGACGTCGAGGGAATTGAGGTACGTGACCGACTCGCTCGACGACAAATCCGTCGTCGCGAGCATCAGTCCGAACTGCTTGTAGGATCCCCACGTCGCGTCGGTCCGCTTCGCCTTGTTGTAGGCGGAGATGAGGTTCGAATAGGTGCGGCTCTCGTCCGCGTCCATGTACGCGCGGATCGCGGCTTCGAAGCCCGCAAGAAGCGTGTCGTAGGCGTCCGGATCGGCAAGCCCGGCGACGAACTCCTCGTAGTCGTCGGCGACTCCGTTCTCGTCGCGGTCGACGAAGATCTGGAGGACCTGGACGTCGAGGCTGTAGTAGTTGGCGTAGTACTCCTGGACGAGTCCGTAGAGGTAGTCGGTGAGGATCGCCCAGTCGTCGGCGACAATCCGGTCATAGACCGCGTACGGCTGCAGCGACGACTTGATGTAGTACTTCTCGATCATCTCCTCCTCCGACTTCGCGCCATAGGCGAGATAGAGGTATTCGGCGAAGGTGTAGATCGAGGCGTAGGAACTCTTCTCGAAGTTGCTCTTGAGGGTCGCGAGCGTCTCCCTGTGCTCCGCGAGCTTTTCCGAAGAGTTGGCGGAGATGTCGGTCTCGCAGGTCACGCTTCCCACGCAATAGACGTCGGCGAAGTGCATGTCGAAGACGTAGGGGAACTGGGCGGCGTAGAGGGCGTAGAGGGCACCGTTCTTCGCCATGGCGAACGCGAGCAGTTCGTCGGCGGTGATCTCCGTCTCGCCGAAGACGGCGACGATCGACTCGGATCCCTCCTCGTCGAGTTCGTAGGCGGTGTAGATGCTCTGATAGTCGACGCCGAGATAGTAGTCCTTGATCACGAAGCCGATTTCGGCGCGGGCTTCGGCGATGCGGTTGGACACGAAGCTCGAGGTCGCCAGCTGATTTTCGACGATGATCGATTCGATCTCGTCATAGACGTCCTGACCGATCAGGGACACGAGGTCGTCGGTGTCGGCGGAGAAGCCGGTCAGGTCGACCTTGGCGGTGTCGGTCAGCTTCATGATCATGTAGTAGGCGGTATCCGAGGTGCCCGGATAGCGCACCGGTTCGTAGGTGAACCACGCATCGTTGGCCGCATCCTCGAGATAGCTGTCGTAGCTGTCGAGGGTGGAGAAGATGAAGGTCGCGAGCGACGCCTGGGCGTCGGCGACGTCGGCGTAGACGAGCGTCGTCGCGTCGAGCGCCTTCAACGCTTCGGCGGAGGCGTCGACGATCGGGGTGCGGTAGCTGCCGTAGACGAAGTTGTACATCTCGACGAAGGCGGCGATGACCTCGGCGTCGGAGAGGACGGCGGTGTTGTCGTCGTTGAAGAACGGGACCTGGTCGATCGGCTTCGTGCCGACGTAGCGGCGGAGCTCGCCGTGGTACGACACGAGGTTCAGGCTGTCCATGACCGCCTCGGCGTCGGTGAGCGAGAGGAACTTGATCTTGAGGGCTTTCGCGTCGACGTAATAGCTGGATTTGTAGTATTTGGCGACGGCGGCTTCGCCGACATACCATGATTCCTCCGCATAGGTCTCGTCGAGCATCATGGCGGTGACGAAGTTCTCCTTGGCGCAGATCATCCGGAGGTATTCGTCTTCGTTCCCGGAGTAGCCGAGGAGCGTCATGTTCTGATCGTAGGTCGACTCGTAGTCGTCCCTGACGTCGGGCTCGAGCGCCGCGATCTCCGCGGCGTCGCTCGTACCGTAGGTGAGATAGAGCCGCTTCGCTTCGATCTCTTCGGGGGTGACGGCGGCGAGGGTTTCCGAGAGCATGACGGAGTCGATCATGAAGAGCAGCTGGTTGATGCCGTCGTTGATCTTGAACTCTTCGTAGAGGTCGCCGTAGGTGACCGCCACGGATCCGGATTCGTTGTGATAGAAGACCTCGTCGGGATTGGCGAGGCCGGGAACGACGGCGCCGTTGTCCGCCGTCGAGATCGTGGTCTTTTCGCTGCAGGCCGTCGCGCCGAAGAGGGCGAAGGCGGACAAGAGCGCGATCAGGGATTTCTTGCCGATGCTTCTGAACATGTCGTAGGCTCCTTACTGGGTTGAATACGCTATTATCTATTATATCTCATTCCCGCGCGGCGCGAAACCTTTTTTATCGGTCGCGCGTGCGTACATCTGGATTATACCTGCGCATGATGTGCGTTGTGTGAAGGAAAAGGACGGCGCCGCGAAGGCGCCGTCCGGATGACGGGATGAATCAGATGCCGTTCGAATAGTCCATCGCGAGGTAGCGCTTGTACATCGCGTAGCGGGACTGGGCGTCCTTCAGGTTGCGCTCGAGGAGTTCCGCGGCCTTCGCCGGGTTGATCTGCGAAAGCTGGGCGTAGCGGGTCTCGCTCATCAGGAAGGCGTGGTACTTGGACCAGTCGGGTTCCTTCGAATCCATCTGGAACGGGTTCTTGCCTTGGGCGATGAGGCGCGGATCGTAGCGGAACGTCGGCCAGTAGCCGCACTCGACGGCGAGTTTCGCCTGCATGTGGGAGGTGCCCATGCCGTTGTGCAGGCCGTGGCTGATGCACGGCGAGTAGGCGAGGACGAGCGACGGTCCCGGATAGTTCTCCGCCTCGGTCAGGGCCTTGTGGACCTGGGCGCCGGATGCGCCGTGGGCGATCTGGGCGACGTAGACGTGGCCGTAGGTCATCGCGATCGCGGCGAGGTCCTTCTTCTTGCCGGGCTTGCCGGCGGCGGTGAACTTGGCGATCGAGCCGGCGCGGGCCGACTTCGACGACTGTCCGCCGGTGTTCGAGTAGACCTCGGTGTCGAGGACGAGGATGTTCACGTCCTCGGCGTTGGCGATCACGTGGTCGAGACCGCCGAAGCCGATGTCGTAGGCCCAGCCGTCGCCGCCGATGATCCACTGCGACTGCTTGACGAGGTAGGCCTTCAGTTCGAGGATCGACTGCGCCGCGGCGGAGCCGTCGGCCTCGAGGAGCGGGATCAGCTTCTTCGAGATCGCAAGCGTCTTCTCGCCGTTCCCGCGGTTCTCGAGCCATTCGTTCAGGAGTCCCTTGACGGTTTCGTCCGCGAACGAGGGGAGGGCGTTATAGATCGTGTTCTGGAGCCGGTCGCGCATCGTCTCGACGCCGATCTGGAGGCCGAAGCCGAATTCGGCGTTGTCCTCGAAGAGCGAGTTGGCCCAGGCCGGACCGCGGCCTTCGGCGTTCTTGGTGTAGGGCGAGGCCGGGAACGAGGCGCCGTAGATCGACGAGCAGCCGGTGGCGTTGGCGATCACGAGGCGGTCGCCGAACAGCTGGGTGACCATCTTGATGTACGGAGTTTCGCCGCAGCCGGCGCAAGCGCCGGAGAATTCGAAGAGCGGCTGCGCGAACTGGCTGTTCTTGAGGTTCGTCTTGCCGACGAGGCCCACCTTGTTGGTGACCTTGTTGTAGAGGTAGTCGGCCTTGACGTGCTCCTTGTTCCGGATGCCTTCGGTGATCGGACGGTATTCGAGCGCCTTGACGCCCTTCATGCCGGGGCAGGTGTTGATGCAGACGCCGCAGCCGGTGCAGTCGAGGATGGAGACCTGGATGCGGTACTTGAGGCCCTGCAGGCCCTGGCCGACGGCGTCCTTCCAGACGGTGCCTTCCGGCGCCTTGGCGGCTTCCTCGGGGGTGGCGAGGATCGGGCGGATGCAGGCGTGCGGACAGGCGTAGGAGCACTGGTTGCACTGGATGCAGTTCTCCGGGATCCAGGTGGAGACTTCTTCGGCGATGCCGCGCTTCTCGTAGGCGGCGGTGCCGTTCGGGATCCGGCCGTCCTCGTAGCCGAGGAAGGCGGAGACCGGCAGCTCGTAGCCGCGGATCGAGTTGACCTTGTCGGCGACGTTCTTCACGAACGCCGGACGGTTGGGATCGTCGACGACCTTGACGGAAAGCTTCGCCCAGGCGGGATCGACCTGCGCCAGGCGGATGCCGTCGGCGCCGCGGTCGATCGCCTCGTAGTTCATCTTGACGATCGCCTCGCCTTTGCGCGAGAACGACTTCTCGGCGAACTTCTTCATCGCCTTCTGGGCCTTCTCGTAGGGCATGATCTGCTCGTTCAGCTTGAAGAACGCCGACTGCATGATCGTCGAGATCAGCTTGACCTCGCCGATCTCGCGGGCGAGCTTGAAGGCGTCGATGACGTAGAAGCGGACGCCTCTCTCGGCGAGCACCTTCTTGACGTCGTCGGGCAAAATCGAGCCGACATCGGCCGGGTCGACGGACGCGTTCAGGAGGAACACGCCGTTCTTGCGGATGCCGCCGATGAGGTCGAAGCGCGTCAGGTAGGATTCCTGCGAGCACGAGACGAAGTGCGGGTTGTTGACGAGGTAGGTCGCGCGGATCGGATTCTTGCCGAAGCGCAGGTGCATGCGGGTGATGCCGCCCGACTTCTTCGAGTCGTACGAGGCATAGGCCTGGCCGTAGAGGTCGGTGTAGTCGCCGATGATCTTGGAGATGTTCTTCACGGCGCCGACGGTGCCGTCGGAGCCGAGACCGAACATGAGGACCTCGGTGGTGTCGGGATCGGTGACGTCGGGATATTCCGCGACCGGAAGCGACGAACCGTTGACGTCGTCGACGATGCCGATCGTGAAATGGTTCTTCTTCTTGCCGCGGAGGTTCTCGTAGACGGCGAAGATCTGCGCCGGCGTGGTGTCCTTGGAGGACAGGCCGTAGCGGCCGCCGATGATCTTCGGGGCGTTCGCGGTGCCGTAGTAGATGCTCCGCACGTCGAGGTAGAGCGGTTCGCCTTCGGCGCCGGTCTCCTTCGTGCGGTCGAGAACGGCGATGCGCTTGACCGACTTCGGCATCGCCTTGAAGAAGTACTTCGCGGAGAACGGACGGTAAAGGTGGACGGCGAGGAGGCCGACCTTCTCGCCCTGGGCGAGCTTGAAGTCGACGACTTCGCGGATCGCCTCGGTGACCGAGCCCATCGCGACGATGACGTCGGTGGCGTCTTCGGCGCCGTAGTAGGAGAACGGACGGTAGTCGCGGCCGGTGACCCTGGAGATCTCCTTCAGGTACTTGGCGACGACGTCGGGGATCGGGGTGTAGTACTTCTCCTGGATCTCCTTCGCCTGGAAGTAGACGTCGTCGTTCTGCGCGGTGCCGCGGGTCTCCGGGTTGCCGGAGTTGAGGGCGCGGGTCCGGAAGGCGGCGACGGCCTCGCGGTCGAGCAGGCGGTCGAAGACGGCATAGTCCATCACTTCGATCTTGTTGACCTCGTGGCTGGTGCGGAAGCCGTCGAAGAAATGCAGGAAGGGGACGCTCGTCCTGATCGCGGCGAGGTGGGCGACGCCGGCGATGTCCATCGTCTCCTGGACGGAGCCCGACGCGAGCATCGCGAAGCCGGTCTGGCGGACGGCCATGACGTCCTGATGGTCGCCGAAGATCGAAAGCGCGTGGGCGGCGATCGAACGGGCGGCGACGTGGATGACGCCGGGAAGGAGTTCGCCGGCGATCTTGTACATGTTCGGGACCTTCAGGAGCAGACCCTGGGATGCGGTGAACGTGGTGGTGAGGGCGCCGGAGAGAAGCGAGCCGTGGACGGTGCCGGCGGCGCCGGCCTCCGACTGCATCTCGATGACCTTGACGGGCATCCCGAAGAGATTCTTCTTGCCTTGCGAGGCCCAGAGATCGACGAACTCGGGCATCGGCGTCGACGGCGTGATCGGGTAGATGCCGGCGACTTCGGTGAACGCATAGGCGCAGTACGCCGCAGCCTGGTTTCCGTCCATCGATTCAAAGACTTTTTTCATGTTCTCAGCCATTGAAACAACCTCCTATGGGTTCTTATGGTGATCGTCATTTCCATCTGAATATTATACCCGAAAACGACGCCGATGACAATGTGCTTTCGGGGGATAAACCGCTTTCAGCGATGGGCGACGGCGGAATCGTACATCGCGTTCGCCTTCGCGACGTAGGCGGCGGCGATCGCCTTGAAGTCGAGTCCGAGCTCCTGCGAGAGCCCGGTCGCCTCCTTGAAGAGCGCCACGTTGTGCCATTGCAGGCACTGGAAAGTGCGCCACGCGTAGAGCCGGAACCACTCCTTTTGCGTCGGTGTCCGGCCCAGATAGACGGGCAGGAGGCCCTCCGCATAGCGGAAGTCGTTGTTGCCGTAGCAGGCGACGTCATAGAGCGGATCGTTGTTTCCGCCGAACTCCCAGTCGACCAGAAGGATCTCTCCGTCCGGCTTCAGGATGAAGTTGGAGGTCTGCGCGTCGTTGTGGCAGAAGACGCGCGGCCCACCGTCGAGGGCGGCGCGGAAGGACAGGAAGCGGTCGCGGATGTCGAGATAGTCGGCCGCGTGCGACAGACCGCGTTCGACGACGAGGCGTTCGTACCGCTGGAGCCGCTCGTAGGGGGCGTAGTCGAGCTCGGTTTCGAGCCCGGCGTCGTGCAGGCGGTGGAGGATCGCCGCGGCAGACCGGTAATGCGCCGCCGGATCCGCCTGCGCGAGCGGGATTCCCGGGACGAACAGGCTGATCTTGCGGCCCGTCGCGACGTCGAGGCGGCGCGTCAGGTTGCCGTCGATCCGAAGCGGCGCGACGAGCGAAAGCGTCTTCGCCTCGATCCGCCGGTCGACGAAGACCTCGGCGTTCTTGCCGGGAATGCGGTAGACGTACTGCGTGCCTTCGGCCTCGACGACGTAGTTGGAGTTCGACATGCCGCCCTTGAGGCGGTCGAGGACGGCGATCGGGACGCCGGCGCCGAGGAAGTCCGCCATGCCTTCGCGGACGATCGATTCATGATTCATACGGATTCCACCTCCATCGGTTCGTCCTGGAGCGCGCACACGATCCGGACCTGGTCGAGCGCAAGACCCTGTTCGAGGAAGACCGAACGATAGGTCGAAAGCGCCTTGTCGGGCGTGTTGCATTCCTGGGAGAGATGCGCGAGCGTGATCGCGCGGGTGCGGTCGCCGACGAGGTTGGCGACGAGGAAGGCCGAATCCTCGTTGGAAAGATGGCCCTGGTCGTCGAGGATGCGGCGCTTCAGGATCCACGGACGGTCCGATTCCAGAAGCATGTCCGGATCGTGGTTGGCCTCGATCACGTAGGCCTCCGCGTTCCTGATCGAGTCGATCCGGTCTTCCGGGAAATACCCCGTGTCGGTCATGTAGACGAGTGCGCGGCCGCCGGCGGTGAACTTGTACCCGCACGGCTCGAGCGCGTCGTGGTAGGTGGCGAAGGGCTTGACGGTGATGCCGTCGAGCAGGATCGGTTCGTCGGTTTTGACGACGCGGAAGTCGGTCTCCTTCAGGTTCGTCCCGACGGGACGCGGGAGATTCCGCTTCGTGCCCTCGGTCAGGTAGACGGGGCAACGGAACTTGTTCACGATCGCGACCAAAAAGCCGACGTGGTCGGCGTGTTCGTGGGTCACGAAGACGCCGTCGAGCCGTTCGAGACGCTCGCCGCGGAGGGAGAGCCGGCTCTGGATCATGCGAAGCGAGATGCCGGCGTCGACGAGATAGCGGGCGTCGCCGTGTTTCAGGATCGTGGCGTTGCCCTTCGAGCCCGACGCCAGCACGATGTATTCCATGGGTATCACATCCACCGTCCATTATAATATAAAAGGATCGCCAGAGGAAGAAAAAGAAGGGACCCGCGTCATTCCGGATCCCCTTCGTGCGTTTCCTTGAGCAGTTCTTCCTTGAGTTCCTCGACCAACTTCGCCTTCTCGGCCTCCAGGGTCTGCCGGCGATGCTCGTTGACGGCCTTCACGAGGCTGGCGCCTTCCGAGAGCCCGATCAGAAGGAAGAGTCCGATCGCGCCGAGGTAGATGAGGTTCTGTCCCCCCGACGTGACGAAGCGGTAGACGTTTCCGAGAAAGACGGATCGCCGGAGGTAGCGTCCGACGATCTGGTCGGCGGTCACCGTCCAGTCGTCGGCGGCGTTGTTCGCGTCGCCGCGCGTCGAAAACGTGCGTCCGTCCCCTTCGCCCGCGGCCGTGACGATGCGGTGGGTGACGGTGGTCAGGACGGCGTTCCCGCCGACCTCGATCGTCGTCTCGAAGGTGATCACGTCGCCGACCTCGAGGTCGTCCGGATCGGTCCGGGCGACGACGATGATGTCTCCGGTCATGATCGAAGGTTCCATCGACCCCGACTTGATGTAGAGCACGCTGTAGCCGAAGAGCGACGGCACCTCCCGCCGTCCGAGGGCCCAGACGACGTTCAGGACGAGCAGGACCGCGAGCAGGAAGACGAGATAGGGAAGCGCCGCGCCGAGGCGGTGGAGGATCTTCTTCATCGTGGACCTCCCTTCCAAGGAAAAGGCGGAACGCGGTTCCGCCTATGCCGGATATCCGGTCGCGAAATCGTAACCCGAGAGACTCGTCCAGGCGACGTTGTCCGCCTGCTTGACCTGGATCGTGACGCTGACGGAGACGTTCTGTCCGCCATAGTCGATGCCGGTCAGATCGCCGTCGTAGGAAATCGACGTGATGATCGTCATCGGCCCGGATGCGGCCGCGATCTCGTAGGTGGTGACGGGGGTTCCGGGAGTGTAGTACCAGTAGCCGGAGATGTACGAGAAGCCCGTTCCGAACGTCACCGCGAGGTGGTCGTCGACGGCGTCCGCATAGGTCGTCTCGACGCACGTGACGGTGCCCGGGTTGGTGCATCGGTCGTAGGTCACGAGCACCCGTAGCTGCGAGGTGATCGGCGAGTCGTTGTCGACCGCGATCGGCGTCGCGATCAGTTCCTGGCCGGGAACGACGATCGTGTCGTTTGCGATGAACGCGCCCGTCTCGGTATAGCGGAGGTCGCCGGCGGCGATGTTCTCGGTCGTGAAGGTGACCGACTGACCGAACCAGCCGTAGGTCATCCCGACGACGGCGAGCGCCGCGAGCAGGAAGAAGAGCGAAAGCAGGGTAAGGATCCGGATCTTCGTCCGCATCGGGATCACCCCTCGTCCGCGATCGACTGGACCGAGATCAGATCGATCGTGAGCTTCAGGTTCTGGTAGTCGTTGCCCATCGTCTCGGCGATCGAAAGCGAGAAGTAGACGGTCTCCGAATCCGAAACGGCGATGTCGAGGTTCGTCGCGCCGTAGAACTGCGAGGCGGACGTCACCGGACCGCCGGCGAGCGTCTGGATCGGCTGGTCGGTGATCGTGTCCGTATTCGCGGTGTTGGTCATCGAGTAGAGCAGGACCGCGGCGAGCGAGCGCCCCGCCTGGAAGTTGGCGTCGTCGCCGAGGATGTCGGCGACCGAGTTCGAAAAGCCGATGAAGGCGACGGCCGTGTCGATCGGCTTGGCGCCGACGTTCGTGATCACGAGCCGATAGTAGAAGACGTCGCCGGGAACGGCGTTCGCAATCGCGATGGCGGATGTCGACGTCCAGCCCGAAACGCCGTCGGCGGAGGTTTCGAGGACGGCGGTCGCCTCGACGTCCTCGACGGCGACCTCGGTGCCGCCGAGATGGACGATGTCGGAGAGGGTCAGCCAGGCGAAGGTGGCGCCGATGAACAAAAGGACGGCGCTGGTCAAAGCCGCGATGGATAGAGACATTTTCCGTTTGAACATGTCCATCCCTCCTTTGACCGGCGCCGCCATGTCACTGCGGATCGCTTTCCTGGTTCTTCGCTTCGATTTCCGTCGGCGCGACGACGATCGGCTCCTTGGCCGCCGCCTTCTTCGGCGCCGCGTTCTGTTTCGGGGTGCCCGCCTTCTTGGCCGAGGTCTTCGGCTTCGGCGGCAAACCGCCTTCGGCGATCGCCTTCTCGATCTCCTCGAGCGCCTTCTTGGCGGCTTCGCGGCGGGCGATCTCCTCCAGGCGCGCCTTCTCGCGGCGCTCCTGTTCCTGCTTCTTGAGTCTGGCGGCGAGTTCGATCGCGCGCTGCTTGGCGCGTTCCTTCTCGAGCTTCTCGCGTTCGATCCGCTTCTGCTTCTCGCGTTCGGCGGTTTCGCGGGCCTTCTGTTCGGCCTTCTCCTTGGCGAGCTTCTCCTTGCGCTTCTGCTCGGCGAGGGCGAGCGCCTTCTTGGCGGCCTCGATCTTGCGCTTCTTGGCGGCTTCGGCGGCCTTGCGTTCCGCCTCTTCCTTGCGCTTGCGGTCTTCCTCTTCCTTCTGGATCCGCGCCTTCTCGGCCCGTTCGGCCTCGAGGATGGCGGCCTTCTGATCCTTCATGTTGCGGAGTTCGAGGAGCGCGACGGCACGCTGAGTGGACATTTCCTTCAGGTCGACGCGCTTGATCTCGTCGATCATGCGGTAGACCTCGAGCATCTGTTCCTGGACCTTGATCTTCTCGTCGAGGGTCGGCGCGGCGGCGGGGTCGAAGGTTTCCGCGAGGTAGTCCTTGTATACGGCGTTGGTGATGTCGTTGATCTGCTTGAAGACGATGTCGATCGACTCGCGGACGGTGATGCCGGCTTCCTTGAGGGTCTTCAGGCGGGAGTAGTTGCTCTTCTTGATCTGCTCGAGGTAGTACTGGTTCAGGCGGTTGTTCTCGAGTTCGATCACGCCCGGCTCCATGCGCATGTCGCCGGCGTGGACCTTGGCGATCTTCCCGCGCTTCTCCTGGCGGAAGGAGTAGGGGTTCTCCTGGCTGATCACGAACTCGTCCTTCTGGTTGTCGGCGACGGTCGCATAGAGCACCATCAGGGAATTCTGGAGACGTTCGAGGTACTGGTCGTCGAACTCGACGTCGCGTTCGAAGACGTCGATGTCGAAGCCGATCTGGTCGAGCGAATCCATCATCAGCCAGAGGTTGTAGCACTGCTTGAAGTCGGGGTTCTTCATGATGATGTTGGTCTTCATGATCGGCGGGTTCACCGGCGGGAACTCCCGCATCTGGCTCATGAAGAGCGACATCTTGAAGTTGGTGATCGAGGTGCGGAGCGTCGTCATCCGGTCGAGCAGTTCCTGGTTCTTGCGGTCGATCTCGTCCTCGGGAAGGTTCTGGTTGATCTTGAGGGTGACGTCGAACTCCATCGCCGCCGATTCCCAGTTGATCGCGGACTTGACGTTCAGGAAATTGACGTATTCGGTGTGCATCTTCTTGACGATGATGTCGTAGCGCTTCTCGATGAAGAGGTAGAGCTTGTCGACGAGGGTCTTGAGGAAGCGGTTCTCGTAGGTGCCGAAGTCGGATTCGTTGAAGCTGGTCATGACCTTGGACGGCGTCACAACCCCCTCGCGCGAGATGGACTTGATCAGCTGGGTGTTGGCGGCGAGGTGGCGGACGGTGTCCTTGTCCGTCTTCTTGGCGCGTTCGACCGGCACGATCATCGTCATCTGCTTCAGGTTCTCGCGGGGCGAACGGGTGATCTTATCAATGACGGGAACCGCCGCCTCCACCGCGGACATCCAGGCGTCGTCGAAGACGCGACGCTCGCGGCGTTCCTTCTGGTAGAGCGTCGTGTTCCCGCTCTTGAGGACGTTCATGAAGATTTGGGCGAACTCGTCGGACTTGTTCACGCCGGCGAAGGTGGTGTTGATCTTCTTGTAATAGCGTTTCGCGTTCAGATCGTTCATGGTTCACCGGACCTCCTAAAGCTGCTTCATGAGATTCCGGACGAACTTGACGGATTCGGGGAACGCGTTCTTCCCGAAGATCTTGTGGATCTGGGTGACGAGTTCTTCCATTTCGTTTCGAAGGAAAGACAGGTTCAGGCTTTCGAATTTGCGCAGGATCTTGTTGGCGAAGATATAGTCGAGTCCGTCCTCCTCCGTGCCGCCGCAGGCGACGTAGACGGGGATGAACTTGTTCAGCTGGACCACGATGCGGTTGCCGAAGGCGATCTTGAAGTTGTTCTGGACGTACTTGTCGAGCACGGTGAACTTGTCGAGCAGTTCGCGCGAGACGGGATACTTGTAGTAGGCCTCGTCGAACAGCTCCTGCAGGTAGGAGTAGGACATGTTCACGGGCTGGGTCTCGGGGGCCTGGAAGAATTCGCCCTTGGCGGTGAACTCGAGCGCGATCGCGCGGTCGTAGACCTTGTCGGTGATCGTGAAGGTCGAGTCGTCCTTGTTGGCGGTGCCGATGAACCAGACGTTCAGCGGCACGCTGATCTTGCCGTTCACGACCTTGATCGGGTCGGAGGGCTTGGAGTCCGGAACGAGGTCGAT
Source organism: Candidatus Izemoplasmatales bacterium (assembly GCA_041649275.1). Lineage (NCBI taxonomy): Bacteria > Bacillati > Mycoplasmatota > Mollicutes > Candidatus Izemoplasmatales > Candidatus Izemoplasmatales bacterium. The sequence goes on along the minus strand of JBAZNL010000024.1, from coordinate 3,926 downwards.
CTTCCATTCGGAGGAGTCCGGCATCTCCATGATCGAGAGGAACTCGGCGAAATAGTACTCGATGCGGGCGAGGTTCATCTCGTCGAGCACGATCAGGTTGACGTCCTTGCGGTAGGAGGCTTCATAGAGCGCCTTGAGGAAGTCGGTCTCGTTGAAGCGCTTCGTGAACTCGTTCAGGTAGCCGAGGATCTCGGCGCGGTCGCGCCATGACGGCTGGACCGAGATGATCGCGGCCTGGTTTCCGAAGAACTTGGCCATCGCGTACGGCAAGGAGGTCTTGCCGGTGCCGGAGATGCCCTGGAGGATGATGACCTTCGAGGCGGCCATGCCGGCGAAGAAGTTGGAGACCATGCGCGGGGTGTAATAGAGTTTGAGGGCCGAGGCGGCGAAGTTGACGAAGCGCGTCACGAGTTCGGGCAGCGTGACCTGGTCCGTCTCCTCCATGTAGATGTGCGTGTCCTTGCCGGCGTAGTCCTTGTCGACCTGGATCAGCTTGACGAAGCGCGAAGGTCCGACCGGCTCGGTCGACGGCGGCGGGGTCGCGGCCCTGGCCGTCTCGGAGACGGCGGCCGGGGATCCGGCGGCGGCGACCACGCCCGGACCCCCCATCGCCATCGCCGGAGCGGTGGCGTAGCCGACGGCGGGAGCGACGAACGAACGGCCGGGAACCGGCCCGGCGACGATCCGTTCGGCGGCCTGCCCGGTGGTGGCGTTGATGCCGAGCTGGGAGACCTTCATCGCCAGGATCTGGTTCTTCTCGTCGATCAGGGCGACGACCTTGTCGTTCAGGTTGGCGATCTCCTCGATCAGCTCGTTCTTCTCGAACTCGATCGAGCGGAACGCGAGATAGCGCCGGAAGATCAGGACGATCTTGGCGATCACGAAGGCGAAGAAGCACAGGTTCAGGATCGCGGTCACGAAGACCATGATCCAGGAAAGCAGCGTGAAGTCGACGGACTCGGTTTCTAGAAGCGAGAAGTACGAACGCAGGTTGTCGACGAATTTCACGATCGTCTCGTTCCAGACGGCTTCGCGGAAAAAGTACTTGACGTCTTCCCAGAGATAGCGGTACAGTTCGACGAAGAATCTCGAAAATTCGTTCATGCGTTCTCACTTCCTTCCCTGTCCGACATGTCGATGCGCGTTCAGCAGCTGTTCGGATCAGCTCTTGGTGGCGGCTTCTTCCCGGGCCTTGCGTTCCGCTTCGATCTCGGCGCGGGCGGCGGCGAGCGCTTCCTCGCGGATCTTGTCCTTGTCGCCGACGGCCTTCTGGACGTTGTAGTCGGAGACGACCTTGACGAACTTCACGACCTCGTAGACGAGGAAGGAGAAGCACGGCAGGACGATGAAGATGAAGAAGCCGGTCGGCGACTTCAGGAACCCGACGAGGCCGTCGACGAACGCGCCGAAACCGGCAAGCTTTCCGCCGTTCCAGATGCCGAAGACGTCGTTCTCGAAGACGAGATCGGTGTCGACGAGGGCGTTGGCGTCGCCTTTGGTCCGGTACCAGTGGGTCACGCCGTCGTCATACGAGAGGACTTCGACGATCCTATGCGAGTTGTAGATCGTGTACTCCTCGCCTTCGACCTCGATCGTCATCCGGTAGGTGATGACGTCGTCGACGGTGAGGTCGTCCGGATTCACGTTCGTGTTGACGAAGATCAGGTCGCCTTCCTCGAACGTCCCGGACATGGAAGCGGATTGGACGGACAGGGACGAAATCCCGAAAACCGACGTCGAATTGTACTCCTGTTCGGAGAAAAGGGCGACGAGGGCATAGATCGCGACCACTCCAAGCACCACGTAAAAGGCGATGTTGAGCGCCAGATTGAGACCTTTTTTCTTGTTCTTCTGATTTTCCATCCTGAGACACACTCCTCACGATACTATCGATTAACACGCTAAATTATATTATATAGTATATTTTCGATATTTTCATCACGAAATGTGAAATTTCATCGAAATCTCGGCGTGCGCGACGGTCGGAGGATCGACGGGAGCGCCTTTTCCGAAACCGTATCCACAGCGGGAGGATCCTCGGTTTCGGAAAAAACGCCCCGAGAAGACAACACAACTTAGGTTATCGCGCCTAAGTTGTGTCGGGATATCGGGGATTTGGGCGTTTTTTCGTTAGAGGACGGCCTTGACGATGAAACCGAAGGAGAAACTGAAGTCGGCGTTCAGGACGTTGTTGTTGGAATCGAAGTCCCAGCCTTCGATCCAGATGCGGACGGTGACTTTCTCGGGAACGTCGGCCGTAAGTGAAAGGATCGTGTCGGCGAGTGCGAGATCGTCCGTGGACTGGTCCGCAACAGCGGTGTCATCGTAATAGAGGCCATGCAAAGCTTCGAGTGCCGTCTTCGTTGCGGGGAGGATAACCGTTGTGTCCGTGTATTCGTAATCGTAATCCTTGTCGTAGCCATAGATCACGGGCGTCGCGATGTCGGCCGATTTCACGGACAGGCGGACGGCGTTGACGATCTCGTCCTGCTGATCGGTGTTGGACTCGTTCGAGACGACCGCGAGTTCCATTGTTGCGACCGTCACGTCCTTGTCCTGGGACAGGATCCACATCGAGAATTCGATGTACTGGCCCGGGACGGCGGGGCTGGCGGATGCCGCGGTAATGAGATCCTGACGGATCATGGAGAGACCGTCGGTGGTCGTGACCGGCTCGAGGATGATGTCGGTGAATAGATATTCTGCGAGGATGTTGTCGTTGGAAAGCAGCGTGACGTAGTTGGCGGGGTTGAGCAGGTACGTTTCGTCGTCCACCATGTTGTACCCGCCGCCGTTCTCGTCGTCCATCATGATCATGAGCGATGTGGCGGTCTGGACGTTCAGCTGGATGTCGGAGACTTGCGATGCCATGCCGATCGTGAACCAGGCGTACGTGGCGCCGATCATGGTGAGGAACGAGAAAACCGCAACCATTCCCGCGAGAAGGATCTTTTTCTTGAATGCGTTCATGCAGGTTCCTTCTTTCCGTCGTTCCGCCTCCCCGCCTTCATCGGGCGGGGATGCGGGATGCGACTCATTCGATGATCTCGAAGTTGAACGAGATGTTGAATTTGGATGCGAGGATGGCGTTGGTGGTCTGGGCGTCCCAGCCCTCGATGTAGATGCGGACGGTGATCAGCGACGGCGTGTCGGCGTCGAGTGCCGCGATGGGTGTCGGAGCCGTCGACGAGGAGATGCTGGCGGAATCGAGGCCGTAGAAGAGCGAGTGCTGCGCGAGCAGCCCGCTGCGCTGGCCGGCGGTCAGCGTGTACGGTCCGGCGATCGTCGGCTCGTCGGGTGTGTCGGCGGCGCCGCGCATGCCCGCCGTGAAGGCGAATGCGTAGTCGGGGTTGGTGCTGAAGATCAGCGCCGGATTGACGACCGGGGTGGCGAGTTCCTGCGACATCCACAGGGCGAGGTTGACCGCGTAGATGACGTTGTCCTGGGTGTCCAGATCGTTCGTCGCCGCCTCGACCGAGATGTTCAGGTCGGACAGGTAGATCGTGTTGTTGGACACCTGGGAGAGGAGCCAGAACTTCAGCTCGACGAAGTCGCCGGTGGGCGAGTTCGCATTGGTCGTGGTCGTGAGCGCCTTGGTGATGACGTCCATGGTCTTGAGGGTCTGGCCGTCGAGGTCGTCGTAGGCGGCGTTCGCGGCCGTGACCGGACCGAGGCGGTAGCCGGCGAGGCCGGAGTACTCGGTAGTGGCGGTGATGTCTGTGGAAACGAGGTTGTTCCGGTACGTGGCCGCGTCGAGCAGGCTCTCCTCGTCGAGGAGATCCTGCGCGGGATCGCCCTCGAACTCCCCGTCGTAGACGCGGATGAGAAGCGAGGTGTCGGTCTTGACGTTGATCTGCATCTGACCGACTTCGACGGTGTTGGACACCGTGAACCAGGCGAAGGTCGTACCGAACGAGGCGATGATC
>JBAZNL010000023.1 GCA_041649275.1 Candidatus Izemoplasmatales bacterium | reverse complement strand
GGGAGGGTGACCGCGGTCTCCGTCGGACTCACCGCCCTCGGTCTCGGCGGGATCTCCTTCTCCACTTCGATCTGGATGACGATCGCATCCTCGATCCCGCTCGGGATCGGGGCCGGAGCCGTCGATGCCGGTCTGAACGACTATGTCGCGCGCCACTACAAGCCGCAGTACATGAACTGGTTGCACAGTTTCTGGGGCGTCGGCGTGACGATCGGTCCGCTCGTGATGTCGGCCTTTCTGGCCGACGGCGGCGACTGGCGCGGCGGCTACCGCACGATCGCGATCGTCCAGTCCGTCCTCTGCCTCGTCCTCTTCCTGTCCCTTCCGCTTTGGAAGAAGTCGGCGAGAATCCACGCCGAACGGGCCGCTCTGCGACTGCAGGTTCCTCCCCGCGCCCACGAACTCGAGGTTCCCGGCGCCCGAATCCGCCCGATCAGGATCCCGGGCGTCGCGCTCGCGATGGTCGGGATCGCGCTTTACTGCGCCGTCGAGAACACCCTCGGCACCTGGGGGGCGAGCTTCCTGGTCGCGACGCGATCGATAGATCCCGCCGTTGCGTCCCGCTGGATCGCCTTTTACTACGGCGGGATCATGGTCGGCCGGATCATCGCCGGGTTCGTCGCGATGCGCCTCTCCGACAAGACCATGATCCGCCTCGGGATGGTCGTCGTCGCCGTCGGGATCGCGGTCCTCGCGCTTCCCTTCGGCGCCGCGACGACGTTTCTCGGACTATTGCTCGTCGGCCTCGGGGCCGCCCCGGTATTTCCCGGATTCATCCACGCGACCGCGGACCGGTTCGGGGAGAAGTACGCTCCCGACATCGTCGGCTTCCAGATGGGGGCGGCCTACTTCGGCGTCCTCGTGATCCAGCCGCTCGCCGGCCAGCTGTTCGCGCGCACCACCTTCGACCTTCTTCCGTACGCGCTCTTCCTGTTCGCGGTCCTGCAGATCGCGGCGACGGAGGCGCTCAATCGGAAACTGGCGCGGTAGCGGACGCATCCATCGACGAAAAACGCCCCCGCGGGATCGCGGGGGCGTTTTCGATGAAGGGCGGGTCATTCGACCGGAGCGGACGAGACGGCGTTGATGTATTTCTTCAGGAGCGCTCCGCCAAGGATCCAGGTCATCCCGATCAGCGCGGTCGAAGCGCTCGTCTTGAGTCGCAGGGCGAAATCGGACGTGATCCCGTCGAAGTCGCCGAGCAGCGGCAGAAGCACCGCCACGAAGAGCATCAGGCCGCCGACTACGAACAGGCCCGTCGTGAGCGATCCGGGGTCGGGATGATACCCGGAACCGCGGTCCGAAGTGATCGCAATCAGCTTGTCGAGGAAGGCGAAGAGCGCCTTCATGAAGCGGATCGCGAACCAGAATACGAAGGTGAGGACGGCGAGGACGAACACCGCGCCGAAGAAACTGCCGAACAGCGAGACGAAGGCGACGGGGATCAGGGCGATGCCGGTAAGAACAAGCCGGACGGCGATCAGGACGGCGACCGTCCGCATCATCCGGAAACCGAGGCCGCGGCCGCCCGCGGCGGAGAAACGCGAGGACAACACGATCATCCAGATCGCGACGATCGTCAGGAAGGCGATGCCGATCCCGAAGACATATTCGACGACTTCGAGGAATCGAGCGAAGTGCTGGGACGTCGAGGCGTCGAGCGACATGTCGGAGACCACGACGGAAATGACGCTGGATGCGGTGATCAGGACCGCCACGACGAAGGCGAACAGGGAGCCGCCGAAGCGGGAAACGTTCTCGCGGACGCGACGGTTGCGCGCGCCCAGTTCGGGATCGGGCGGTGCGGGGGTGATCGCGGTCACGCTTCTCGGGACGGAGCCGGAACGCGATGGAGATGCCGCGGGGCGGATCGGCTGAGCGCCGAATGGAAGGAAGTCTTCGTCACGGACCTTGTCGTCCGCGTTGGGATCGTATGCCAAACCATGCCTCCTGACGGGTCGACCGTTCAATGTATGATATCACATGAGTGAATAGGGTACAATGGCATGCGGCGGGTTTTTATATGAAAACGACTTGCAGGCGGGAGAAGCCGCGGCAAATCCCGTCCGCGATGGCCGGTCGCGCACGTTGGACGGGGATTGACTCCCCGGCGAGGGTGGAATCCTTCCCCATTTTTTTCGTCCGCGTCATGAAAGCGTTCTCCAAAACGTTCCATCCGTAGTATAATGAACCTGACGGAATCACCGACGGAGGTACGAGATGACCCGGATGAAGGAACCGAAGAACCTGTCCGAACGCGTGAAGCGGCTGCGCGACTTCTATTTCGAAGGCGCGCGCCGCGCATGGAACAACGAGTACCTGTGCTTCACCGACGGGAATCCGTGGGATTTCCAGTTCGACGAGCTCACCTACTACATCGTTCCGGAGACGATCCCGTTCTACCAGACGTTCTATTCGTCCGCCCGCCAGGCGGCGAAGACGATCCCCCTGCCGGAACACTACTGGGATCTTACCCTCAAGGAGCGGCGCGCGACCTTCCTGAAGGAGGCGATCGTGAAGCACGCCCCGGCGGAACTCCTTCCCGGCGACCTCCTCTGCGGCGCCCGCTTCAACATGCTCTCCTCGCACTGCCTGACGAAGCGGGAAGCCGCCGACCGGAACCGCCGCGTGTTCGGGAGAAACGGTGCGCGGAGGAAGGCCCTCGACTATTACTACTACGGCTTCGGGAACGTCGGTTCGACCTGCGGGCACCTGATCCCCGACTACGCCAAGATCCTCCGGGGCGGCTTCGAATCCGTCCGCAGGGAGCTCGACGAGCGCTATCTCGCGATGTCCGAACGCGAGAAGGAGTCGAAGGCGGGCGCCCAGATCCGGGCGATGGCGATCGCAAGCGAGATGCCGCGGGAACTCGCGGAACGCTACCGCGGCGTCTGCCTGGAGGCGGCCGACAAGGAATCCGACCCCGTCCGGAAGGGCGAACTCCTCCGGATGGCGGAGAACCTTTCCGTCGTCCCGTGGAAGCCGGCGTTCGACTTCTGGTCGGCGATCCAGTCGCTCTGGATCACCCACATGCTGGTGATGACCGACGAGAACTATCCGGGACCGGGCGTGAGCTTCGGAAACATCGACCGCTACCTCCATCCCTACTATCTGAAGTCGAAGGAGGCGGGGATGACGGATGCGCAGATGAAGGACGTCCTCGGCTGCTTCTGGGTCCACTGCAACACCGCGTACGACGCCCAGATCCGCGTCGGCAACGACGGCATCACCGCCGGCTTCGGGCAGCTCTTCAACCTTTCCGGCCGCGATTCCGAAGGCCACGACGCGACCAACGACCTCACCTACCTGATCCTCGACGTGATCGACGACATCACCCCTTTCCTCGAGCCGAAGCCGAACGTCCGCCTGCACAGGAATTCCCCGGAGAGGCTCCTCGACCGCGTCGTCGGGATGATCGCCTCCTCGCAGGGGGCGCCGTTCCTCCTGAACTTCGACGAGCGGTCGATCGCCGGACTGCTCCGGGAGGCCCGGATCGACCGGAAGGAAGCCCTGATCAACCGGGACAACGTTTCCGATTACGCGTCCGTCGGCTGCCTCGAGAACACCATGGTCGGCAACGACCGCTCCGGCACCGTCGACGACAACCTCTACCTCTACAAGGCGGTCGAACTCGCCCTGAACGAAGGCATGGACCTCACCCCCAAGAAGAACGACATGTCGGGGAAGGTCCTGCCGATCCGGCGGCACGGGCCGCATACCGAGCCGATCGGGGAACTGATCACCTTCCGCGACTTCTACGAAGCCGTCAAGACCCAGACCGCCTATCTCGTGAAGCGGAGCGCCGCCACCTTCGAACTCTCCGAGTCGATCCGCGCGAAGTACGGGAACACCCCGTACCTCTCCTGCCTCGTGAACGGCACGATCGCCTCCGCCAGGGACGTCACCGAAGGCGGCGCCGAGCTCCGCTACGTGACCGTCGAGGGCGTCACCTTCGCCTCGACCGTCGACTCGCTCCTGGCGGTCAGGCATCTCGTCTACGATACGAAGGCCTGTACCCTCGAGGAACTCCGCGACGCCCTCGTCGCCAATTGGGAAGGCTACGAGGTCCTGCGCGCGAGGGCGATCCACAAGGCCCCGAAGTACGGCCGCGACGATCCCGAGGCCGACGCGCTCGCGCAGGACTACATGGACTTCTTCGCCTCCGAGTGCTGGAAGCATGCGACCCGGTCGACGAAGCGGCGCTTCCGTCCCGGGATGCTCTCGTGGAACTACTGGGCGTCCGCCGGCTCCCTCCTTCCCGCGTCCCCGGACGGGCGGAAGCAGGGCGAGTTCTTCAGTAACGCGATCTGCCCCGTGAACGGCCGCGACAAGTTCGGACCCACGGCGAACGCCAATTCGGTCGGCACCGCCCTCGGCGGGAAGGATCCCGACGGCGGCGACTTCGAGGGGTACGTGAACGTGCTCCCGAACGGCGCCTCGCACACGATCTCCTTCAACTCCACGCTCCTCGACAATCCCGACCACCTCGCCAAGTTCAAGTCCTTCCTGCGCGGCTATGCTGAAAACGGCGGGACCGCGCTCCAGGTGAACATCCTCGACCCGGCGATGCTCAAGGAGGCGCAGAAGCACCCCGAGGACTACCGCCACCTGCTCGTCCGCGTCACCGGCTACAACGCCTACTTCGTGACCGTCGGCCGCGAACTCCAGGACGAGATCATCGCCCGCGAATCCCACGGGGAGTGCTGAGATGCGGATCCTGAACGTCCAGCGGATGTCCACCGAGGACGGTCCCGGGCTCCGGACCACCGTCTTCCTCAAGGGCTGTCCGCTCCGGTGCACCTGGTGCCACAACCCCGAGTCGATCCCGCCCGGGATCGCGAAGGAGTGGATCCGGCAGAACTGCATCGGCTGCGGTACCTGCGCGGACGGATGTCCCGAAGGCGCCGCGGTCCTGACGAAGGACGGCGTCGCGATCGATCCCGAAAAGTGCGTCGAATGCGGGACCTGCGTCGAGAACTGTCCCGCGGACGCGATGCGTCCGCTCGGTCTTCACCGCACGGTCGAAGACCTGTACGACGAACTCGTCCGCGACCGCGCCTACTTCGGGTCCGAGGGCGGCGTCACCCTCTCCGGCGGCGAGGTCCTCCTCCAGGCCGAAGAGGCCGCCCTGCTCGCAGCGAAACTGAAGGCGGCGGGAATCGGGGTGGCGATCGACACCGCCGGCTTCGCGCCGTGGAAGACCGTCGAACGCCTGGTCGCGGTCGCCGACCTCTTCCTCTACGACCTCAAGCTCGACGACGAGGAGAAGCACAAGTCCTTCTGCGGCGTGTCGAACGGATCGATCAAGGAGAACCTCGTCCGCCTGTCGGCGGCCGGCGTCCGCCTCTGGATCCGCACCCCGGTGATCCCGGGGGCGACCGACGAATCGGACAACGTCGCCGCGATCGGAAGGTTCCTGAAGGAACGCGGGATCGCCTTCGAGCGCTGGGAACTCTGCGCCTTCAACAACCTCGCCCGCGACAAGTACGCCCGCCTCGGGCTCGACTGGGCGTTCAAGGACGCCCCGCTGATGACGCGGGAAGCGATGGAACGGCTGACCGCGGTCGCGCGCGACGCCGTCGGAATGGACAAGGTCCGCTGGACCGGAATGACGAAACGGGAGGAAACCCATGGCTGACAGATTGAACGACGCGATAAACGCGGAATTCGCGAAATCGGTGAAGATCGGCCTCGTCGGCACCATCGACGAGACCGGCGGACCGCACGTGACCGTGCTCTCGACCCTGATGGGCCGGGGCGAGGACGTCATGTGCTTCGGCAAGTTCGTCGAGGGCCTGTCGAAGGAATTCGTCCTGAAGCGCCCGCAGGCGGGCTTCCTGATCATGAACCCCGCGAAGCGGTTCTGGCGGGGGACGATGGACTACGACCACCTGAAGAAGGAGGGACCGGAGTACGAACTCTACAACGACCAGCCGCTCTACCGCTACAACGCCTACTTCGGGATCAACACGGTCTACTACTTCAGGCTCCGGAACATCACGGAAGGAGAAACCCTCCCGATGGGCAGGGTGATCGCAAACGCGATCCGCGTGCTGCTCAGGAAAAAGCGCTACGCGCGTCCCTTCGTCCCGGCGATGAAGCCGTGGGCGGAAGGCTTCCTCGCCAAGCTCGACACCCTCAAGTTCCTCTCCTGGATCGATTCCGACGGTTATCCGACGATCGTCCCGACGATTCAGGCGCAAGCCGCCTCGCCGTCGACGATCGTGCTTCGGAACGAACCGTACGGAGAACTCCTCGCGCCCCTCGCCGCAGGAACGAGGGTCGCCCTCCTCGGCTTCTCGATGACGATGGAGACGGTGCTCGTGAAGGGATCCTTCTCGGGATTCGACGAGAAGGGCTTCGGCACGGTCGCGATCGACCGCGTGTACAACTCGATGCCGCCGGTGCACGGATACGTGTACCCGGAGTCGAAGATCGAGGCCGTCCGCCTCGAGTGAATCGAACGCTCGACGGAACCGCGGAACACGCGGTTCCGTCCTTTTCTTCCGTCGTCGTGTGAAGAATCGGATCATTCCGTCGAATTATGGCGCAATTTTTGGCAGAAGCATTGTCAATTCGCCGCGCTTCATCTATAATCAAGCCGACAGATATGTGAACGGAATCTATCGTGGAATCACGTTCAAGGTTCGCCCCGGCCCATTTTCTCCAGAAAGGTCAAGCTGCACGATTGGCATGCCGAAACGCGTCGCGATCGTCGAGACGTTCGCCCCAGCATCGGTGTCGAAAGGAGGTTCGGCTTGAAGTACAAGATCCTGATCGTCGACGATTCCCTCACCGACCGCATGATCATCTCCAACATGCTGAAGGAATTCGACATCCTCACCGCCACGAACGGCGCGGAAGCGATGGAAACCATCGACCGCAATCTCGACATCGATCTGATCATTCTCGACCTGAACATGCCGGTCATGACCGGATTCGCGGTTCTCGAGCGACTCAGGTCGGACGTCCGGTACGCCGGCCTCCGCGTCATCATCCTCACCAACTTCGACGAGATCGAAAACGAGATCCGCGGCCTCGAACTCGGCGCCGTCGACTACATCCGCAAGCCCGTCAACATCCAGTCGCTCCGGATCCGGATCGACATCCACCTCAAGCTGAAGAGCATGCAGAAGAAGGTCGAAGCCGACAACGTCGTCCTCGACTCGCTTGTCGCCGAACGCACGCGCGAGCTCGTCGGGACGCGCGACATCACGATCCACGCCCTCGTCGGCCTGCTCGAAGTGCGCAACTACGAGTCCTACAACCACACCATCCGGACCCAGAAGATGATGCACCGGCTCTGCGAACACCTCCAGACCAAGCCGAAGTTCATGGAGATCCTGACCGACGCCTACGTCCGGGAACTGACCACGACCACGCCGCTACACGACATCGGCAAGGTCGGGATTCCCGACCACATCCTCCTGAAACCGGGGAAACTGACGCCGGAGGAGTTCGAAGTCATCAAGAAGCACGTCGATTACGGGGTCATCGCCCTTCAGAACGAAGTCGTCGGCGACGCCCTCGTGCCGTCCTTCGTCAAGACCGCGATCGACATCATCGGCGGCCACCACGAGAAGTACGACGGCACCGGCTATCCGAAGGGCCTCAAGGGCGAGCAGATTTCTCTCCCGGGCCGGCTGATGGCGGTCATCGACGTGTTCGACGCCCTCATCAGCAAGCGCGTCTACAAGGAGGCCTTCTCCTACGACACCTCGGTCGCGATCATCCGCGAGGGCGCCGGGACCCATTTCGATCCCGACGTCGCCTTCGCCTTCCTCGAGATCGTCGACGACATCCGCACGATCGCCGAACAATACAGCCGCTGAGCGGCATCGGAGGCGATCCGCATGAAGAAGGCGTTGCTTTCGTTCCTGCTCCTGGTGCTGGTCGGACTCTCGACGGCGTTCGTGTCCGCCGCCGACGGGATCGTCTGGACCGACGAGGAAGAGGCGTTCATCGCCGCCCATCCCATCGTCACCCTCGGGGTCGACCCGGGATTCGTGCCCTTCGAGTTCATCGAAGACGGCGAGTATCTCGGCATCGCCTCGGACTACGTGGCGATCATCGAAGAGAAGACGGGGATCGATTTCCAGGTGGTCCCCGATTTGACGTGGTCGGAAGCCTACTTCGAAGCCCTCGCCGGCCACATCGACATCCTCCCGGCGGTCTCGAAGACGCCGGCGCGGGAAGCGTTCTTCCTCTTCTCCGACATGTACTACGAGGTCAAGCGCGTGATCGTGACCCTGAACGACAACACGTCGATCAGGGGCATCGAGGATCTGTTCGGAATGACCGTCGCGGTCCAGACGAACAGTTCGCACCACAGCTTCCTGCTCGAATATCCGGAGATCAACCTGAGCCTCTACGACACCGTCCAGGACGCCCTGTCCGCCGTCTCGGACGGCAGCGAGGTCGCCTTCGTCGGAAACCTCGCGACCTCGGACTACATGATCAAGTCGATGGCGCTCACGAACCTGCGCTTCACCGCGCTCGCGACGGACGATCCGATCGGACTGCATTTCGCGGTGCGGACGGACTGGCCGGAACTGGTCACCATCCTGAACAAGTCGCTCTCGTCGATCACCGCCGAAGAGCGCATCGAAATCAACGCCCGCTGGGTCACCGTCGCCACCGAGACCGACTACGGTCCGCTCATCCGCACCGCCCTCATCATCGGCGGGGTCGGACTGATCGTCACCCTCGTCTCGGCCTACTGGATCCTGAAGCTGAAGAAGGAGATCGCGAACCGGAAGAGGATCCAGGCGGACCTCGAGGTCGCCAAGCGCGAGGCCGAGGAGGCCAACGGCGTCAAGTCGAGTTTCATGGCCCGCATGTCCCACGAGATCCGGACGCCGCTCAACGCCATCACCGGCATGTCCTACCTGCTCAAGAAGACCGAGATCACCCGCACCCAGCGGATGTACGCCGACCGCATCACCCAGGCGTCGACGACGATGCTCTCGATCATCAACGACATCCTCGACTACGCCAAGATCGAGGCCGGGAAGGTCGAACTCGAGATCCGTCCCTTCAGCCTCGACCAGGCCGTCCAGAACCTGATCAGCATCATGTCGGTCAAGATCGAGGAGAAGGGGCTCGGCTTCCGGCTGACGAAGGATCCGGCGATCCCGTCGTGGTTCAAGGGCGACCAGAAGCGCATCGAGCAGATCCTCCTGAACCTGCTCAACAACGCCGTCAAGTTCACGGACCGGGGGGAGATCGCCCTCGAGATCCGTCTCGTCGCCCGTGAGGGCGACCGCCATCACCTCGCGATCGCCGTCGTCGACACCGGCATCGGGATGTCCGAGAAGGCGATCGACGGCCTGTTCGTCCCGTTCGCGCAGGCGGACGCCTCGATCAACCGCCGCTTCGGCGGCACCGGCCTCGGGCTCTCGATCGTCAAGAACCTCGTCGAGATGATGGGAGGGACCATCAAGGTCTATTCCACCGAGGGCCAGGGTTCGAGTTTCGTGGTCTCGCTGTCCCTCGACTGCGACCGCGAGCGCGAGGAGGAAGACCGCAAGGACGGCTCCTCGCTCTATCTCCGGAACCTCCGCACGCTCGTCCTCGAACGGACCGCCTCGACGATGAACATCATGGATTCCTACCTCTCCGCCTTCGGCCTTTCCTCGGAGCTGACGACCAGCCCGGCCGCGGCGACAAGCCTCCTCGAGAACACCGGGTCGCTTTCGGCGAAGCCGTTCGACCTCTTCATCCTCGACTACGAGACGCCGGCCGAGCTCGGCTTCGACTTCGTCGCCAAACTGCGCCAGAATCCCCGCATCCCGAATCTGCCGAAGATCGTCATGCTGCTGCCGATGCAGCGCACCGACCTGTTCGACAAGCTCGACGAACACGGGATCGACATCGGCGTCGGCAAGCCGATCATCCCCTCCGTCCTCCACAACGCCGTGATCGAGATCTTCGCCCACCGCGCCGTCGCCGACAGCGAGGCGTACGAGGAGAACGCGCCGCTGGCGCTCGATCTCGAACACCGGACGATCATGATCGTCGACGACAACGCCACCAACCAGATGATCGCCCGCCTGCTGCTCGAGCAGGCCGGCTTTGCGACCGTCTCCGCCGGCGACGGCAAGGAAGCGGTCGAACTCTTCGAAAAGGAAGCCGGCAAGGTCGCACTCGTCCTCATGGACCTGCACATGCCGGTGATGAACGGATACGCCGCCGCCGATGCGATCCGCAGGCTCGATCCCGCCGTCCCGATCGTCGCGATGACCGCCGAGGTCGTCGCCGGCGTGAAGGAGAAATGCGCCCAGCACGGCATGCTCCACTCGATCTCCAAGCCGTTCGAACCGGAGCGGTTCGCCGACTCGGTGCGCGCGATCCTGCGCGGCTCCGCGCCCGCGAAGACGGAGGAGCCGACCGCGATCGACCGCCGTCTCGGACTCCGCAGCATCGGCGGCGACGCCGCCCTCTACGAGGCGATCCTGGCCGCGTTCCGCGGCGAGAACGAGAAGACCGCCTCCGACCTCGCGAAGGCCGTCGCCGCGAAGGACTACCCGGCCGCGCGGCAGATCGCCCACAAGATCAAGGGAAGTTCCGGAAGCATCGGCGCGAAGGCGGTTCACGACGCCGCGGTCGCGCTCATGAAGGCGATCGACGGAAACGACGCGGAAGCGATCGCCCGCGAGACGGCCGCGTTCGTCGCGGCGCTCCGGACGACGCTTCGGGAAATCGGCGCGGACGTCGCCGACGGAGCGGCCTCATGAAACGCCTCCTGATCGCGCTCGTCGTCCTTCTGTCCGGTTTCGCATCGCTCGCGTGCCGGCAGTCGACGACCGCGGAACCCGTCCTGAACCTGGTCCTCTCCGGGTTGCAGCAACCCTCCGAGAAGGTCTTCTTCCGCACGTTCGTGCGCCTGTTCGAGGCCGAGACCGGCATCACCGTCGAACTCACCTACGCGCTGCCGGCCGATCTGGCCGACGCGATCGCGGCCGAAGCCGCTTCGGACGTCGTCACCGACGTCGTCATGGTCGACACCGCGAACATGAAGGCGTACCTCGATCGCGGGCTGATGGAGGACGTCTCCGCATACCTCGCGACGCTTCGGGACCGGACCTTCACGACGATGTTCGACCCCTACACCTCGCGGGATGGGGCGAGGTACTTCATGCCCGTCTCCTTCGACGTCTACCTCACGATCGTCAACCGCGCCGCGCTTCCCTTCATGCCGGCGACCGTCGAGGTCGTCCGGAACCAGGAAGACGAGGTCGTCGCGATCGAACGCATCACCTGGGAGGACTACGCCGCCTGGGCGATCGCGATCCGCGACGGTTCGGGATCCCCCCACGCCGGCGTGCCGATGTCGGCTTCTGGATCGCAGCTCCTCTACCCGCTCGGCGGGATGGCCGTCGCCTTCGGGGCGGGGTTCCCGTCGATCGACGATCCGCACGCGGCGGAGGCGTGGAACCTCCTCGCCTCGATGGCGGCCGGAGGCGCGATCCTGCCCGAGAACATCCTCTCGACCGTCAACCAGCCGACCGCGCTCCTCGATACCGGGTCCCTCTGGATGAGCTTCGGCCACATGGGTCCGGTCGGCGCCGCCTACGACGCCGATCCTTTCGCCTACGTCCTCGGACCGGCGCCGGTCGCTTCGTCCACCGGGATCGCCGGGTCGATCGCCGGCGCCTGGACCTTCGGGATCGTCGGCGGTGCGCCGCACCCCGACGCCGCCCGCGCCTGGCTCCGCTTCATCTCCGATCCGGAGACGAACTACCTGTACTGCTCGCAACTCGGCGGCGTGATCTCGCCGATCGCGGAGGTCGTCGGCCATCTCGGCGACTCGAACACCGACCGCATCATGGCGGCCGGGATCGCGATGGTCCAGAGCGACGCCGAGATCGTCGTCCTCGACGTCTCGGCCTTCGTCTCGTGGACCGACGTGAAGGTGGTCTATACCGACCTGTACCGGCGCATCCTCACCGGCGAGCCCCTCGCAACGGACGAACTCGCGGTCTTCGAGGACCGTCTCGACGCCCTGCGGGTGCCGGCCGATTGAGCCGCGGTGCGGCCGAATCCGGCGTTTTCACGAAAAAACCTTCGACGTTTTCGCGATTTCGTTCTATAATGATGATTGGAAATTGAAAGGAAGGAGGTCGAAAGCTTGCTTGACGACCGTTTTCTGAAGGCATCCGAAGAACTGAAGAAAACCCACGGCATCGACGTCGTCGGCGACATCCTGCTCGGGCGACCGGACCGCATCTACCTGTTCGCGGAGCGGGCGCCGCTCGAGCGGATGCGCCTGCGCGTGATTTCGGGGTCGCTTTCCCTGATCGGCTTTCCCGACGCCGACGCGATCGCGATGAAGGAGATCCTCGCACGCTTCGACCCCGACAACCGCTACGCCGACGTCGCCGGGCGGAAGGAGTACTACGACTACGTCTACGGCGAACTGACCCGCCCCACCGGCGAACCGAACGTCACCTTCCCGCTCCTCCACGAGGGGAAGCGCTTCTGGATCCACGTCCTCATGAGTCCGGTGTACCGCCATCCCGATTGCTACTCGGTATTCATCACCGACGTCACGTCGACGATGGTCGCGGAGGAGCGGAACCACGACCGCTCCCACCGCGACTCGCTCACCGGCCTCTTCAACAAGTACACCCTCGACTATCATTACGGACTCCGGTACCGGAACCCCGGATTCCACGCCTTCTACCTTGATCTCGACGACTTCAAGTCGGTGAACGACCATTGCGGCCATGTCGTCGGCGACGCCTTCCTGCGGTCGTTTTCGGACATCCTGAAGTCCCACGAGCACGACGACACGCTGTTCTACCGCCTCGGCGGCGACGAGTTCATCGGGATGCTCTTCGGCTCCGAGGGGGAGATGCGCGGCATCGCCGCCGACATCCTCGCGAAGACCCGCGCGATCCGGATCCCCGGGATGGCGCGGATCCCCTCGGTCTCGATCGGAATCGTCCGCGCGGAACGCGGCGACGACGTGATCCACAAGGCCGACAAGGTGATGTACGAGGTCAAGAACGCCGGCAAGGACGGCTTCAAGTATCTCACGGAGTCCGAGTTCGACGCCCGCGACATCCGCATCTGAACGCAGAAGGCGCGGTCACCGCGCCTTTTTCCATGAATGAGGAGGAAACGACCATGCTGCATCCGACCACGAACAAGCGCCGCGTCGCGATCAACCTGAACGGAATCTGGGATTTCGCGGTCGTCGCGGACGACCACGACGCGAAGGCGCCGCTTCCCTTTCCGACGCCGATCGGCGTGCCCTCGAGCTACGGCGAGGTCTTCCCCGACGCCATGGTCCGCGACCATGTCGGGAAGGTCTGTTACGAACGCCGGATCTCCGTCCCGGCGATCCCCGACGTCGAGTGGCGCCTCTGGTTCGGCGCCGCCGCCCACAGGGCCGAGGTCTACGCCGAGGGCATCCTCCTCGGCAGGCACGACGGCGGCTTCCTCCCCTTCGAGGTGAGACTGCCCGAGGACCTCGCCCTGACGGGTTCCTTCCGCCTCTCGGTCGTCCTCGACAACCGCCTCGACTTTTCGACGCTTCCGATCGGCGAAATCGAGGAACGGGACGGACGGCGGTACCAGCGGATCAACCACGACTTCGCGAACCTCACCGGCATCCACCGCGACGTCTTCCTGTGCGCCTTCCCGAAGGTCGCGATCGACGACGTCGTCGTCGCGACGAAGGGCCACGGTCCGACCGCCCGCGTGACCTACGCTTCCGACGCCGAGGGTAAGACCAGGGCGACGATCCTCGACCCCGAGGGGCTCGTCGTCGCGCGCTGCGACGGTTCCACCGGCGACGTCGTCCTGTCCGATCCGATCCTCTGGGACCTCGGCCGGGGCAACCTCTACACCCTCCGGCTCGAAACCGCGACCGACGAGGTCGAGGTCCGGTTCGGGATCCGCGACGTCGAGGTGAAGGACGGAAGGTTCCTTCTGAACGGCAAACCCGTCTTCTTCAGGGGGTTCGGGATGCACGAGGACCACCCGCTCGTCGGGAAGGCGTCGATCCCCGCCCTGAACGCGAAGGACTTCGCGCTCCTGCAATGGACCAACGCCAATTCCTTCCGCACCAGCCACTATCCCTATTCCGACGAGATGCTCGACCTCGCCGACCGCCTCGGAATCCTCGTGATCGACGAGGTCCCCGCGGTCGGGATGAACTACTGGTCGAACCGCCCCGTCTTCGCCGAGGGCGGCGTCGACGGACGGACGCTTTCCGTCCACAGGGAGCAGTTGACCGACCTGGTCGCGCGCGACAAAAACCATCCGTCGGTGGTCATGCTGTCGGTCGCGAACGAGGCGGCGACCTACGAGGCCGCCGCCGGACCGTATTTCGAAGCGGTCTTCAAGCATGCGCGCGAACTCACAGACCTGCCGCTCATGATCGTCGAGAACGTCGGCGCGCGGGAGACGAAGGCGGCCATGTTCGCCGACGTGATCGGCGTCAACCGCTACGTCGGCTGGTACGTCGACGTCGGCGACCTCGACGCGATCGCCCCGAAGCTCGAACGCGAACTCCGCGAATATCACGAGACCTTCGGGAAACCGGTCTTCCTCACCGAGTTCGGCGCCGACACGATCGCCGGGAACCACGCCCTGCCTCCGGCGATCTTCTCTGAAGAATATCAGGTCGAGTTCCTGAAGATCTACCACGAGACGGTTGCGAAGCTCTCGTTCATGATCGGCGAGCACGTCTGGAACTTCGCCGACTTCGCGACGAAGCAGGGGATCACCCGCTTCGACGGGAACAGGAAGGGCGTCTTCACGCGCGATCGCCGGCCGAAGATGGCGGCGCACTGGCTCAGGGACGCCTGGAAGGAAGCAGACGACGGGAGTTCGTGAGCGTTTCGACCATGATCGAAATCGATCCTGATTGCGACATCGATTTCGACTATAATCGAAATATATATTGACATATCGATCCGTTTCGACTATAATCGAAATCGAGGTGATGACCATGATCGAACGATCCGACTACATGACGAAACTCGACGAGAACCGCGACAAGCCCTTCGTCAAGGTCTTGACGGGGATGCGCCGCGTCGGGAAGTCGACGCTCCTCGACCTGTACATCGAAAGGCTGGTCCGATCCGGCGTCGAACCCGACCGAATCCTGAAAATAAACTTCGAATTGCCGGAGCATTTCGACATCGTCGACTACCGGGATCTTTCGCGCGTCGTGCTGGTTTGGGCGGAAGGCAGAAGAACACCGCTTTACCTGTTCCTCGACGAGGTCGGCCGTGTCGAGGGATGGGAGAAGGCGGTCAACGGTTTCCATGCGATGGGCCGTTTCGACCTGTATGTCACGGGATCGAACGCCGACCTGCTTTCATCGGACCTGTCCACGTATCTCGCGGGCAGATACGTGGAGATCCTCGTCCATCCTTTCTCCTATGCGGAGTTCCGCCTGCTCCATCGCGATGCGACCTTCCGCGACTACGTCACCTACGGGGGGATTCCATCGATCGGAGCCTTCGGTTTTTCCTATGAGGCGGCGATGGGGGCCCTGCGCGATTCCTATCGGTCCGCGATCCTTCAGGACATCGTGTCGAGGCACCAGATCCGCAATGCCGTCGTCCTCGATAAACTGCTCGGTTATGTCTACGCCAACATCGGAAAGACCTTCTCCGCGCTGTCCATCTCCAAGTTTCTGAAGTCGCAGCGGCTGGCGGTGACGGTCGATACTATCCTCCATTACCTCGAAATCGCCCAGGCGGCGTACCTCATCCACCGCGTCCCCCGCGGCGACCTGATCGGCAAGGCGATGCTGAAGACGGAGGAGAAGTACTACGTCTCCGACCACGGCACCAGGGAAGCGCTCGTCGGAAACAACGGCGCGGCGATCGAGTCGGTCCTCGAGAACATCGTCTACATCGAACTCCTGCGGCGCGGATACCGCGTGTACGTCGGGAAGGTCGGCGATCGCGAAATCGACTTCGTCGCCGAGAGGAACGGCAAGACGACCTATTATCAGGTCGCTTACCTGATGGAATCGGAAGCGACGAGGGAACGCGAGTTCTCGGCTTTCGATGCGATCGACGACCATTATCCGAAGGTCGTCGTCTCGATGGATCGCGTCGACATGAGCCGCAGGGGCGTCGTCCACCGAAACGTCGAAGACTTCCTTCTCGACGAATGACCGAAACGCAAGCGTCCCCGAGGCCGAAACGTTGCCTCGGGGATGCTTTCTATGTATAATAGAACCTGTGCGACTTGAAAGGAAACAATCCCCATGAACGACTGGAAGAAGAACATCACGCTATTCGTCGTCGGGCAGACGGTCTCGCTCTTCGGCTCGATGCTGGTCCAATACGCCATCACCTGGCACATCACCCTGACGACCCAGTCGGGCGTCATGATGACGATCTCGATCCTCTGCGGCTTCATCCCCCAGATCCTGCTCGCCCCGTTCGCCGGGGTGTGGGCGGACCGCTACGACCGCAAGAAGATGATCGCGATCGCCGATTCCGCGATCGCGGTCGTCTCGATCCTCACCGCCGTCGTCTTCGCCCTCGGCTACCGCGAGATCTGGGTGCTCTTCGCCGTCTCGATCCTGCGCTCGTTCGGCCAGGCGGTGCATTCCCCGGCGGTCTCCGCGAGCTATCCGAAGATGGTCCCCCAGGAACATCTGATGAAGGTGCAGGGGGTCGCCGGCGGAATCCAGTCGGCGACGATGATCATCGCCCCGATCGCCGGCGCCGCCCTCCTCCAGTTCACCTCGCTCGAACTGATGTTCTCTCTCGACTTCGCCACGGCCGCGATCGCGGTCGCGACGCTTTTGCTGTTCGTGAAGATTCCGAAACTCGAATGCGTCGGCGACGGCTGCAAGGTCGACTACCTCAAGGACATGAAACTCGGCCTGAAGTACATCAGGGAACACCATTTTCTGATTCCGTTCTTCGTCTTCACGACGACGGTGATGTTCTTCATCGCACCGCTCGCCTTCCTCACCCCCCTGCAGGTGGTCCGCACCTTCGGGGACGAGGTCTGGCGGCTCTCGGCGATCGAGATCGCCTTCTCCGCCGGGATGACCCTGGGCGGCTTCCTCGTCGCCGCCCTCGGCGGCTTCAGGAACCGGATGACGACGATGGTCGTCTCCCTCGGCGTGATGTCGGCGATGAGCTTCGGGATCGGCCTCTCCGAGAACTTCTGGATCTACCTCGGGTTCATGCTCGCGACGGGGCTCGCCCTCCCCTTCTACAACACCCCGGCGATGGTGATGCTGCAGGAGAAGGTCGACCACGAGTACATGGGCCGCGTCTTCAGCGTGATGGGGATGCTCTCCGGGTCGGCGATGCCGATCGGGATGCTCGTCTTCGGACCGATCGCCGACACCGTCCCGATCGGCACGATCCTCGTCCTCTGCGGCGCCGTCCTGCTTCTGATCGGCGGCTTCACCGTCACAAACCGCGGGCTGAGGCGCGCAGGTGCGCCCAAGGCGGCGACGCCGGACGCGGCGGCCGCCTCCTGAGGACGCCCCGACCGCGCCCCGGAAGGGATTCCCGCGGTTCGCGCGCGCGATAAAAAGTTTTTACAAAGGACTTGCCTTTTTTCCGCACATTGGTTAAAATAGAAGAGCGGTAAAAAGACAGGACGCAGGTGTAGTACAACGGTTAGTATGTCAGCTTGCCATGCTGAAGATGGGGGTTCGATTCCCCTCGCTTGCTCCATCGGACCAACACGTCGCCAACAGGCGGCGTTTTTTCTTTTTCCATGCGCGCATGGCACCGTGGTCCATGGCGCATCTCATCGAAGAACGATTACGAGGAAACGTTTCGAGCTTTCGAACCGGGATGATTCGTGTGGCCGCGGGATCGTTGCGAAACAGGATCGAATCCCCACGACGATGGATATAATTCCACACCACAAGTGATACAATAGAACATGTGGATGCAGAAATCTTTCGTTTTTACCGACTGATTGCGAAATGATGCGCGGAGGATGACGATGATGAAGACATGGACTCAAAGGCTGGGCATTCCGCTGATCGCGGGATTGGTTCTCGTGTTGTCGGCGTGCGGCCTTCAGATGACGACCGAACCGAGCACGACGACGTACACGATCGTCTGGGAAGTCGAAGGCGTGATCGTGGAAACCGACCGAAACGTCGAGGAGGGATCGACGCCCCTGTACGATGGCGTAACGCCGGTGAAATCCGATGCGCAGTATCAATACGCCTTTACCGGATGGTCTCCCGCGATCGTCGCCGCGACCCGGGACCAGAAGTACGTCGCGGAGTTCGAACAAGGGGCGCCGAGAGAGTATCGCGTGACCTGGAGGGACGGCGACGGTGCGGTCCTCGAGCGAACCGATGCGATATACGGATCAATCGCCTCCCATGCGCTGCCGCAGGACACGAATCAATGGCGCTATCTGGGATGGACTCCCACGCTGACGTCCGTCACGGACGATTGCACCTACACCGCCGTGAGGGAAGTGAAACAATATACGGTCACATGGATCGGTGCCGACGATGTCGTGATCGACACCACCCGGGTCGCCTACGGGTCGACCCCGACGCATGCATTGCCCGAGGATACCGACCAGTGGGATTACTCGGGGTGGTCGCCGACGATCGTCGCCGTCACGGGGGACGCGACCTATCAAGCCTTGAGGGAAATGGAAGCCTACCCGATCAGCGACCAGGTTCTCGTCGATGACGCGAATCTGAACATCACGATCAGGAGGGCATACGACGACGATGGGGATTTCGTACTGTCCGTCTATTACGAAAACAAGACCGACGATATGGAACTGATGTTCGTGCTGGATGCCGCGATCGTCAACGGTTACGACATCAGCGCATGGTTCTACGATTCGCTTCCGGCCGCGACGAAATCCATCGACACGATCGATTTCTACGAGGCGGATCTGGAAAAATCCGGTATCGTCACGGTGGATCAGGTCGTCTTGTATCTGAGAGTCTACGATAGCGACGATTGGTCTGCGGACGATCTCGTCAACGATCGTTTCGTCATCTATCCGACGGGGCTGTCGGAAGCGGACGTCGTGTCGCCGGCGCGACCGACAAGCCCGAGCGAGGCCGTCCTCGTCGACGATGACCATGCAACCTTCGTCGTCTTCGACACGTACATAGACGACATATGGGGTTATTCCCTGGACGTGTACATCGAGAACAAGTCGACCGAACAGACGATGATGTTCACCGTCGATGACGTGGTCGTGAACGGGTACCTAATCAGCTCGTTCTGGGCATGCGCGCTGTATCCCGGTTCGAAGGCCGTCACGACGATTCATCTGTCGGAATCCGGGTTCCGGGATTCCGGAATCGTCTCCGCGGACAAGATCGAATTGTACGTCAGGATCTATGACGACGACGACGACTGGATGGCGGACGATCTGATCGACGGTAGATTCGTCATCTATCCGACCGGCCTGACGGAAGATGAGGTCGTGTCGCCTGCGCGACCCTCGGGCGATGCGGAATTCGTCGTCCTCGACGACGAGTCGGTGACGTTCGTCATCATCGAATCGTTCGACGACGACGGGGATTACATCCTCACCGTATTCCTCGAAAACAAGACCGACGCGGAACTGATGTTCACATGGGACGACGTCGCGGTCAACGGCTTCGCGATCGATCCGTACTGGGCATCCAGCCTGGTACCCGGAAGCAAGTACGTCACCACGATCGATTTCTACGAGTCCGATTTCGCGGAATGCGACATCGACATCGTCACCGCCGTCCGGTTCCTGCTGAGAATTTATGACGTGGTCGACTGGTCGGCCGACGATGTCGTGAATGCAACCTTCACCTATCGTCCATAGGCCGGTCATGCATCGTCGCGAATCGCTCATCCCCGACCGTCCGTCTCCCGTATGGACATCATGAGCCGATGTGGGCGATGGAATTCACTCCCTGTCCGGATTGCCGGTAGAACGAGATGGGAATCGATTCAGTGATCCAGTACGTCGCCGTCAGGCGGCGTATTTCTTTTCTTCGATTCGTTTTGACGCATCCGCCGTCGAACCGAAATGTGAAACAAACCGGCGGCCGAAACGGGCAAATGTTTCACATGTCTTTCCTGCGTTCGGGAACCGAATCCGTGATGCGTTTTCTTCCATTCGATGGTAAAATGGATACGACCCGAGAAGGAGGGATCGACGCATGGAGAAGAACGGACGGATCGACGTCGTCACGTTTCCCCGCGAAGACGCCTGCATGCGCCATGAACTGGCCGCGATGTTTGCGGCCGTCTTCCCCCATACCTACGCCGACATCGGTCCCGAAGAGGCGGACGAATGCCTCGCGGACGACCGCGTCGCGATCGCGGCCGTATCCGGCGGCCGCCTCGTCGGCTTCGTCGGCGCGATCCCGCAGTACGGCACCACGGGATGGGAACTCCATCCGATCATGGTCGCGCGGGAATACCGCTCGCGCGGCGTCGGCACGGCGCTGATCAGGGCGCTCGAGGCCGAAGTCGCGAACCACGGCGGGATCACGATCTACCTCGGCTCGGACGACGAGTTCGGGACGACCTCGCTCTATGGCTGCGACCTCTACGACCGCACCTTCGAGCGGATCGAACACATCGAAAACTTCAACCGCCATCCGTACGGATTCTACGTGAAGATGGAGTATAAGATCGTCGGGGTGATTCCCGACGCCAACGGCTTCGGGAAACCCGACATCTGGCTCGCCAAGCGCATTCGCAATCCGTGAATGGGAAGAAAGGACACCTATGGAACTCTGGGACGCATACGACATCGACTTCAATCTGCTCGTCGGCGCAATCGAACGCGACCGTCCGATTCCGACGGGATGGTACCACCTCGTGGTCGAGGTGCTGACCCTCACGCCCGACGGAAAGATGCTCCTGACGCGGCGCGATCCGCGCAAGACCTTCCCGCTCAAGTGGGAGATCACCGGCGGGTCCGCCCTTCAGGGCGAGGACGCCGTCACCGCCGCGGTCCGGGAACTCGGCGAGGAGACCGGCCTCGTCGTTCGTCGGGACGACCTCAGGCTGGTCGCCTCTTTCGCGATGCTCGGGAACACCCATTTCCGCACCTTCGTCGCCGTGCGCGAGGTGCGTTCCGAAGACATCCGGCTCCAGGACGGCGAGACCGTCGACTGGAAGCTCGTCACGCCCGAGGTCTTCACGGAGATGTGCCGCACGGGCGACGTCGCCGCCCCGATCGCGAAGCGGCTCGACGAATACCTGGGCTTCGTCGCGGACGCCATGGGCGTTCGCCGGAGCTGAACCGATGAAGGCGCTCTGGCACGACGGCGATTATTACCTCCTCCCCGAGGGAAACGATCCGGACGTCTTCCTGAAGACGGCCGACCTTATGCGTCCGGTCGCGCTCGCGAAGCTGAAGCAGGAGCACGCCTGCGCGCCCGTCTTCCGCGAAGGCGCGGACGAAGCCGCAAGCGTCCTCCTCGACGACCTCTGCGCGACGGTCGAGGTCGAGGTCCTGCCGTCCGAAACGTTCGAAAGGAAACTGTCCGAAGCGGAGAAGAAGTGCCAGGGATGCCGCTGGAAGGGCGGCGCGCACGACCGCGGGATGGAGCGCTGTCCGGCGCTCGACATGCTGGACCATTGCCCGCTCTACGAGCGCGGCTTCGACCCCGGCTTCCTGTTCTACTCTTCGGCCTTCTGGCGGCGGCTCCGGGGGATCCTCCCGAAGCTGTCCGAACTTGCGGCCAGGGGACGATTCCAGCGTTTCGCACGCGAAGTCGACCGACTCCGCTTCTCGATCCCCGACGTCTTCGTCGGCGCCGGGATGAAGGAAGACAAGCCGGTCCTGATGTTCTCCGGCGGCGGAAACGACTTCCTCCACCTCGTCGCCCAGTACCTCGCCTACACCGCCCCGTCCGACTTCACCGAGCGGATCGACGTCCTCTCGTCCTTCCCGAAGGGGCTTTACAAGCGTCTCGACGAGGGCAAAGCCGACCGGATCGACCGGCGGCCGCCGGAGGTCCTTTTCCAGCCGGTTCGGATCGACCGGCCGCGGTTCGACCTCTCGATCCTCGTCCCCGACGCCTCGAAGGACTCGGCACCCGACGACGCCTTCCTCTACCTCTGCGAGAAGATGGGCGAGCACAAGCTGATGGGCGCGATGAACTCGATCCGCTTCGTCGACGACTCGGGCTTCGACCTCGATTACCACGAGAAGGCGATCGACGTCGACGATCCGGCATACCACCGCGTCTCCGTCAAAGCCTACGAGAACATCGTCGACGAGGCCTATTCGCGGGAAGCGGACCGAAGCGGACTTGACTCGCCGCAGTGCTTCTACGAATACTTCGATCTCTCGGAGGAGGATCCCGTCGGCGAACTCGCCGATGTCAAGGTGGTCCACACCTGCTTCATGGAACTCGACGAGGACCTGCTCTACTGGGAGGCGACGGTGATCCGCGACGTCTTCTCCGCCGGCGTCGGGATCGGCCGGATCATCCTCGACGCCGCCCCCGACGCGGGGTCGGGGAAGGATCTCGCGAACCGCTTCGACGCGCTGTTGAACCGCCGCCTCCACTTCGCCGGCGGGTCGGTGCCGTATTCGATCATGCTCTGCGAGCGACGCACCGTGTTCCATTTCCTGATCTTGGACAAGCGGATCGTTAGAAACGCCGTCCGCGGCCTCGCCCCGATCCTCATGAAGTACCGCGCGACCTATTCCGAACGGTTCCGAGACGGCGAGAAGACCGTTTCCGCCGGGTTCGCGATGGACTTCTGAGCGACGGAAGACCCCCCTCGGCGCCGCTGAAAGCGGCGTCTTTCTTTTCACCGATTTTCCGTGTTTTTCCGCGGGTGAAAGATGATATAATGTTTATGGCTGAAAGCGCTTGTAAAGAGAGAGGAACAGAAGGGGCGTACGCATGAAGGACTATACCGAAACACGAACTACGATCACGATGACGGCGGTCGTCAAGGACCGGCCGGAACAGGGTTTCTCGATCGTCGAGAAGACGATCTCGACGGACCTCGGACCCCACGAGGTCCTGGTCCACGTGGCGATGGCCTCGTTCTGCGGGACCGACCTGCACATCTGGCGATACGACGAATGGTCGAAGAAGCGGCTTCATCTCCCGCTCACCGTCGGACACGAATTCTCCGGACGCATCGTCAA
The DNA here is from genome assembly GCA_041649275.1 of Candidatus Izemoplasmatales bacterium. Lineage (NCBI taxonomy): Bacteria > Bacillati > Mycoplasmatota > Mollicutes > Candidatus Izemoplasmatales > Candidatus Izemoplasmatales bacterium. The sequence goes on along the minus strand of JBAZNL010000023.1, from coordinate 60 downwards.
GGTCGGCAGCGACGTCACCCTCGTCAAGGTCGGCGACCTCGTCAGCGCCGAGACCCACAT
>JBAZNL010000022.1 GCA_041649275.1 Candidatus Izemoplasmatales bacterium | reverse complement strand
TCTTCGGCCGTCCCGTCGATGAATATCGCGGAATCCTCGAGGCACGCGCCGTCCGCGTCATGATCGACAACAACCTCGACTTCGAGACCGCGCTCTATCCCTACGAACTCGTCACCTACGGCGAGACCGGGCAGGTCTGCCAGAACTGGATGCAGTACCGCCTCGTCTGCCTGTACCTCGAGCGGATGCGGGCGGACGAAACGCTCGTCCTGATGTCCGGGCATCCGCTCGGACTCTTTCCCGCGTCGCGGACCGCGCCGCGCGTCGCGATCACCAACGGCCTGATGGTCGGCCAGTACGACAACCAGGCCGACTGGCAACGCGCCGCCGCCCTCGGCGTCGCGAACTACGGCCAGATGACCGCCGGCGGCTTCATGTACATCGGTCCCCAGGGCATCGTCCACGGGACCTATTCGACGCTGTTGAACGCCGGGCGGGCGAAACTCGGGATTCCGGCGGGGGAGAACCTCGCCGGCGTCCTCTTCGTCTCCTCCGGCCTCGGCGGGATGTCGGGCGCCCAGGGCAAGGCCGTCCGGATCGCCGGCGGCGTCGGGATCGTCGCCGAGGTCGACCCGTCGCGGATCGCGACGCGCCTCTCCCAAGGCTGGATCGACCGGGTCGCGGACACGCCGGAAGCGGCGTTCGCGGTCGCCCGCGAGGCCGTCCGGACCCGCCGTCCGCTCGCGCTCGCCTACGCCGGCAACGTCGTCGACCTGCTCGAGCACGCAGTCCGGCATCATGAGAAGATCGACCTGCTGTCCGACCAGACCAGCTGCCACGCCGTCCACGACGGCGGCTACTGCCCGGCGGGGATCGACTTCGCCGAACGCACGCGCCTGCTTACATCCGACAAGGCGGCATTCGTCCGCCGCGTCGACGCCTGCCTCGTCCGCCATCTGGCGGCGATCCGCGCCCTCGTCGCCGGCGGCACCTATTTCTTCGATTACGGGAACAGCTTCCTGAAGGCGGCGGCGGACGCCGGCGCCCCCGGACTCTACCGGAACGGGATCGACGACAAGGACGGCTTCACGCTCCCCTCGTACGTCGAGGACATCATGGGTCCGGTGCTGTTCGACTACGGCTACGGCCCGTTCCGCTGGGTCTGCCTCTCCGGCAAGGACGAGGATCTCGCGAAGACCGACGCCGCCGCGATGGCGTGCATCGACCCGGCGCGGCGGTTCCAGGACCGCGACAATCACGCCTGGATCCGCGACGCGAAGGAAAACGCCCTCGTCGTCGGGACGAAGGCGCGGATCCTCTACCAGGACGCGGAAGGCAGGACCCGGATCGCGCTTCGGATGAACGAGATGGTGCGAAACGGGGAGATCGGTCCGGTCATGATCGGCCGCGACCACCACGACTGCGGCGGCACCGACTCGCCCTTCCGCGAGACCTCCAACGTCCGCGACGGCTCCAACGTGACGGCCGACATGGCGACCCAGGTCGCGCTCGGGAACGCCGCCCGCGGGATGACGGTCGTCGCCCTCCACAACGGCGGCGGGGTCGGCATCGGGAAGGCGATCAATGGCGGCTTCGGCCTCGTCCTCGACGGCTCGAAACGGGTCGACGGGATCCTCCGGACGGCCGTCATGGCGGACGTCACGATCGGCGTCGCAAGGCGCGCCTGGGCGGGCAATCCGCCGGCACGCGAGACGATCGCGGATTACAACCGAAAGGACACCGGCCTCGCGACGATCCCCGTCGCCGCGGACCGTCGCAAGGTCGCGGCCCTCGTCGCCGCGGCCGTCGAGAAAGGCGGGAAATGACATGAAGCGGATCATCGAGTGCGTCCCCAACATCAGCGAGGGACGCGACCAGGACAAGATCGACCGGATCGTCGGCACGCTCCGGCACAGGCCGGGCTTCGCCGTCGTCTCGGCGGAACCCGACAAGGACTACAACCGCACCGTGATCACCCTCATCGGCGATCCCGACGCGATCGCCGCGGCGATCCCCGAGTTCGTCGGCGAGGCGCTGTCGCTCATCGACCTGAACCATCACAAGGGGGAGCATCCCCGCATGGGCGCGGTCGACGTGATCCCGTTCGTCCCGATCGCGGGCGTCGAGATCGAGGAGTGCGTGAAGCTCGCCGAAGACGTCGCCTCGATCGTCTCGGCCCGTTTCGACATCCCCGTCTTCCTCTACGCCAAGGCCGCGCGGAAACCCGAAAGGATCCTCCTTCCGGACATCCGCAAGGGCGAATTCGAAGGCATGAAGGAGAAGATCAGGGATCCGCTCTGGGCGCCCGACTTCGGCCGCCCCGAAATCCATCCGACCTTCGGTGCGGTCGCCATCGGCGCCCGCATGCCCCTGGTCGCCTTCAACGTCGACCTCGCCACGAGGGACGAGAAGCCGGCGAAGGACATCTCGCGCTACGTGCGCGGTTCTTCCGGCGGCTACCAGTTCGTCCAGGCGGCGCCCGCCTTTCTCGAGCAGCGCGGCCACTACCAGGTCACGATGAATATCCTCGACCACGTCAAGAACCCGATCTACCGCATCCTCGAGGCGGTGAAGATGGAAGCCAGGCGCTTCCGGGTCGAGGTCACCGGCTGCGAACTCGTCGGTCTCGTCCCGGCGGCGGCGCTCGTCGAATCGCTCAAGTACTACCGCCAGCCGGAGGGGAAGAAGACGCCGGACTCGATGCCGTATTCCGAACTCGCCGCCGAAGCGGCGCTCCGCTTCGGGCTGCGCGACTTCGACGCGATGAAGATCATCGAGGCCAACCTCCCCGGAGACCTCCGATGAAGGCCGACCTGATCCTCACGAACATCGGCGAACTCTGGTCGCAGGACCACCACCCGCCGGTGAAGGGCGCCGACATGAACGACGCCACCGTCCTGAAGGACGCCTTCGTCGCCGTCCGCGACGGGCTCGTCCAGGGTTTCGGGACGGGCGACGGAGAAGCGTTCCGCGGTCCCGCGACGGTCGTCGCCGACGTCCGCGGCGCGATCGTGACCCCCGGTCTCGTCGACGGCCACACGCATCTCGTGCACGCCGGCCATCGCGCCTACGAATTCGCCCTCAAGCTCCAGGGCGTCCCCTACCTCGAGATCCTCAAACGCGGTGGCGGGATCCTCTCGACCGTCAGGGCGACCCGCACGGCGTCGTTCGACGACCTCTTCATCCAGGCGGAGAGAAGCCTCGACCGGATGCTTGCCTTCGGCGTCACCTGCGTCGAGGCGAAAAGCGGCTACGGCCTCGACCCCGAGACCGAGCGGAAGATCCTGAAGGTCGTCTGGAAACTCGGCGAGACCCATCCCGTCGAACTCGTGCCGACCTCGATGACGGCGCACGCCGTCCCGGCGGACTACGCCGACCGGCGCGGGGAATTCATCGCGCTCGTCCTTTCCGACCTCGAGACCGTGCGCGAAGAAGGTCTGGCCGAAGGCGTCGACGTCTTCTGCGAACCGGGCGCGTTCACCCTCGACGAGGCGGCGCGCATCCTGTCAAGGGCGAAGGAACTGGGCTTCTCGACCCGGCTTCACGCGGACGAGATCGCCTCGACCGGCGGAACCGGCCTGGCGGTCGAGCTCGGCTGCGCCTCCGCCGACCACCTCGGGGCCGTCTCGGACCGCGACGTCCTCGCCCTCGCGGCGTCCGACACGGTCGCAAACCTGCTTCCCGGCACGTCGTTCTACCTCGGACACGAATACGCCCCGGCGCGCAAGCTGATCGACGCCGGTGCGGCGGTCGCCGTCGCCTCCGACTACAATCCCGGCAGCTGCCCCTCGGAAAATTTCCAGTTCACCCTTCAGCTCGCCGCGAACAAGCTCGGGATGACCCCGTCCGAAGTGCTGACCGCGGCGACCGTTAATCCCGCCTTCCATCTCGGACGCGCGGGAAGGATCGGCTCGATCGCCGTCGGGAAGGCCGCCGACATGGTCGTCTTCGATGCGCCGAGCTTCGAGTACGTGCTCTACCACTTCGGCGTCAACCACGTGAAGGACGTTTATAAAAAAGGCCGCCGCGTCGTCGCGGACGGCCGCATCGTCAGGGAGTGATCGCATGGAACTGATCGAACGGAACGTGAGGGATTTCCTCAACGAACTCGCCTCCGATTCCCCCGCCCCCGGCGGCGGATCGGCGTCGGCGCTCGCGGCGGCGATGGGCGCCGCCCTCGTCTGCATGGTCGGGAAGCTGACCGTCGGGAAGAAGAGGTTCCTCGCCCTGCCCGACGCCGACCGCGCCCGCTTCATCGGCGCGACGGCCGCGTGCGAGGCGACCCGGGAACGGCTGACGGCGCTCGTCGACGAGGATGCGAAAAGCTTCGACGCGGTGATGGCGGCCTACAGGCTCCCGAAGGGCACGGAAGCGGAACTCGAGGCGCGCAGGCGCGCCGTCGAGGAAGGCCTCCGCGGCGCGATCGCGGTGCCGATGCGGACCGCCGAACTGTGTGCCGAGGCGATCGGCCGGCTCGACACCGTCCTCGCCTTCGCCAACCGCTCCTGCATCTCCGACCTCGGCAGCGCCGCGATGCTTCTGTCCGCGGGCCTCGCAGGGGCGGCGATGAACGTCGAGATCAACCTCGCCGGCCTGTCCGACGAGGAGGAGAAGAACGGGTATCGCGAACGCGTCCTGGGGTATCTTGCCATGCGCGCCGAGGCCGAGCGGATCGTCGCCGAGATCCGGAAGCAGTAGAAAAGAACGTCGTCCGATCGGGACGACGTTCTTGTTAAGATCAGATGTTCTGGCGCCTGAAGGCGATGTGCGAGATCCAGAGCAGGCCTGCGGCCATCGCGAGATGGAGCAGGACGGCGACCGTGAAGTCGAGGTTCCAGCCCTGCAGGTGGAGGTCGAGGGCGATCACCGGAAAGCCCGAGGCGAGCCGTTCGGGGTCGATCGTGCGGTTGAACGAATAGTCCCCCATCACGATCGAGGCGAAGATCCCGTAGGACACCATCAGGAAGCCGGCCGGAATCGCAAGGCCGGCGACGGAGGAGCGGAGGACGATCCCGACGGTCGCGGCGAGCGCCGCGAGGAAGACCATCCCCACCCAGGTCGAGAAGAAGCGGACAAGCACCAGGGCGAAGGCGGTGGTCTCCCGGAAGGACGTCGCGGTCCGGGCCAGAATCGGCGGGGCCTCGATGCCGTAGAGGGCGCTCACGCCGACGGCGACAGCGGCCGCCAAGAACACGGTCGCGGCGGTCTCGAAGGCGAGGTAGAGGAACTTCCCGAGGATGATGTCGCGACGACTGATCGGCGAGGCGACGAGCGTGCGCATCGTTCCGGAACGATGCTCTGCGGAGAACGACGACGCGCCGAGGAAGATGGCATAGACGTAGAGCAGGTAGCGGAGCGCCACCAGGATCGAGAACGCGAAGCTTCCGCCGTTCACGCCCTGGGTCGGGTCGAGGATGTCGTCGGCCTGCAGGAAGTCATATTCGACCGTGCCGGTCTCGAGATAGAAGCGGAGTTCGGCGCGCTCGCGTTCGTAGACCTTGAGGACCCGGTCGGGGGCGCCGACCATCTCGGCCTGGAGTACGAGCTGGTCGAGGGCCGCGATCCGGTCCGCGTACTCTTCGGCGAGGTCGGCGCGCTGTTCCGGGCTGATCTCCGTGATCGCCGGGTCGGGCCGGGGAGTGCTGTAGAAGTCGCGGTAGTACATGTCGTACAGACCCCACGAGAAACCGAAGAAAGTCATCAGGACCAGGACCACGGAGAGCATCCGGACGATGTTCCTCGTGGTGCGGTAGCGTTCGTAGCGGAAGACGGAAAGGATGTCTTTCATTGCGCCTTCCCTCCTCCGGTCACGACATCGAGGAAGAGGGCCTCGAGGTTCTCGACTTCCGCGCGCGGTCGGTCGAGGACGATCTGACCGCGGTCGATGATCACGATCCGCGTGCAGAAATGCTCGATCTCGGCGAGGACGTGGCTCGAGACGACGGCCGCGCCGCCGGACGCCGCGAACGCGATGATCGCGTCGCGGATCCGCTTTGCCGCGATCGGGTCGATGCCGGACAGCGGTTCGTCGAGGAGCAGAAGCCGCGGATGTCCGAGGATCGCCCGGGCGAAATGGAGCCGTTGCTTCATCCCGACGGAATACTTCTTGACCGCGAAGCCGAACTGGTCCTCGAGGCCGACGGTCTCGATCGCCGCGAGCATGTCCTTCTTCGAGACGTCCGGGATCACGAGGCCGGTGAGAATCATGTTCTGCCACCCGGTGAGTTCCTGATGGAACGCCGGCGTTTCGATCATCGCGCCGACGAGCCGGGCGGCGCGCCCGTGTTCCTGCTCGACGTCGAAACCGCCGACGCGCGCGCTTCCCCGGGAGAGGGGCGCGAGCCCGGCGACGATCTTCATGAGTGTCGACTTGCCGGCGCCGTTGAGTCCGAGCAGGCCGACGATTTCGCCTTCTTCGATCGAGAGGGTGACTTCCGACAGCGCGGTCTTCTCCCCGTACAGTTTCCAGACGTCCTTCAGTTCCAGCAGGTTCATGCGTCGTCCTCCGTCTTGTCGACCCGTACGGTGCCGTCGCCCAGATCGCGGATCACGATCGAGAACCCGTCCGTGTCCGAGCCGGCGTAAGTGATGGTGCCCGCCTCCGCATCGACGATTCCGTCGCCGATCAGGTCGGGGTAGTCGAGGATCGCGTCGTACGCGACCGGCAGGACGGTTTCGTCATCCATGATCGACATCGCCATGTCCAACGTCTCCCGGGGAAGCAGGTGGATCGGAAACGGGATCTCCGCGATCCGCTGCGCCCACGATCCGACCGTGCGCTCGAAGTACCCGAGTTCTGCCTTGCGGATGTCATATACCGGCCATCCCGGGTACGCTTCGATCTCGCCGCGATGGAAGATTGCATAATTCCCGCAGGCGGTCGAGAGGTAGACGACGTCTTCGGCGACCGTCTCGCCCGCGGCGCGTTCGAGGAAGCGCACCGTCCCCTCGAGATACGCGAACACCGTCTCGGGACCATCCTCCAGCGCGAAGCCCGTCGTCGTCTGCTTGTGCGGGTATAGGAAGAGGACGTTGCCCATCACGTCGTCGCTGCAGCCATTGATTTCGATCTCGTATTGGATCTCGTTTCGGGGGTCGCATCCGCAAAGGTTCGCGAGCGTCGCGAGCAAGAGGAAGATCGCCGTCGTCTTTCGTCCTATATGTCCCATGCGCGGTCCCTCCCCTTTCCTGACGTTCGAGACCATCGTAGCACCCGGTCGCGATAATGTCAATGCTGCCCGCCGAAGATGACGATTGTTTTCCGACTGCGCGCGCCCGGCGATTCGTCGATGAAAGAAACGAAACGCGCTCCCATAAAGGAGCGCGCGATCCGTCAAAGCATCTGGGCTGGCAAAAGGATGACGAGGAGCGATGCGCCGAAGGATAGGGCGTTCGCCGCAAGGGCGTACAGCGCGCCGATCCACCCTTTCTTCTCCCTCAGGATCATTGCGAAGAGAACCGCCTCTCCGGCGAATACGACGAGTTCGCCGACGAAGAGCGTGTAGAGGGCGGCGAAAGACTCTCCCCACCAGTAAAAGCCGTATAGGATGAAACCAGTCAAGACCGCCTGTGTGCATGCGTTGACGATCGCGACGGTTCGATACGACGCTTTGGACCGGTAGCGGAAGAGCCAGAGGACGCCGAGTTCGAGGGCGATCGTGAGGACGACGCGTCCGAGGAAGTCGAGGAGGATGCGGAAGACGGGAACGACCTCGCGCGCCGTGCCGAACGCGACGGGCACGCCGGTTCCGGCGAACGGTTCGTGACCGGCGAAGTCGAAGACGAGTTCGGTGTGGTAGAGCCGGTAATCGATGGCCGCGGAGACGTAGACGTCGCCGTCGTCGTCGATCACGGCCATCTTGAGGGGAGTCGGATAGCCGTTGTAGAAGAACGGCATGCCGTCGTGCATCATCGGCCAGTAAAGGCCGAGCAGGACGTAGCCGTCGGGGTCCCTGAAGCCGTTCAGGGCGACCTTGAGGGGGTCCTGGTCCCAACCGTATTCGGCCATCTCCGCTTCAGAGAAGGGCGTCGCCTCGTCGTCCGTACGGAACATCAGCCCGGAAGCGGCGGGATCGATTCCGACGATTTCCCAGGTCGCGGTCGGCTTCGGTCCCATGTCGGCGGCGACGATGGGAAGCGCGGGAAGAAGCAACAGCAGGAACGTGAAGACAAGCAGCGTCTTGCGGATCATGGAACTCACCTCAATCGTGAATGGAATCGACACCATCGTAGCACGAACGGTTTCGTCCGTCAACGGTACAACGAGAAGTTTTACCATTATCAGGAAGATTCGATCCCGGGAAATCGTTTCCGAGCGTCATGCTGAGATTGAATACGATATTTTATTATGATATAATAACACACGGGCTTACAAACGCTTACACCAGAGAGGTTTTCCATGAAATCAATCGTCATCGGCGTCATCGGCGCGGACGTCCACGCCGTCGGGAACAAGATCATCGAGTATACCCTCACGAACGCCGGATACAATGTCGTCAACATCGGCGTGCTGTCCTCGCAGGAGGACTTCATCCACGCCGCGATCGAGACGAACGCCCCCCTGATCCTCGTCTCCTCGCTCTACGGCCACGGCGAGATCGACTGCCGCGGCATGCGCGCGAAGTGCGTCGAATCCGGGATCGGCGACGTCCTGCTCTACGTCGGCGGGAACATCGTCGTCGGGAAGCAGGACTTCGCGGAAGTCCGCGAGCGCTTCCTGAAGATGGGGTTCGACCGCGTCTATCCGCCGGGAACGCCGATCGATGAAGCCCTGGCGGACATCCGCAAGGACCTCGGTGAGTGACGTGGCCCGCTACCTGATGATCGATTTCGGTTCGACGTTCACGAAGCTCGTCGCCGTCGACCGCGAGCGCGAGGACATCCTCGCGACCGCGATGCGGCCGACGACTGTGACGACCGACATCCGCACCGGGTACCGCGCCGCCCTGGCCGATCTCGAAGAGAGGCTCGGCGGTCCGGTCGCCTTCGACCGCATCGTCGCCTGCTCCTCCGCCGCCGGCGGCCTCAAGATGGCCGCCATCGGACTCGTCGAGGAACTCACCGTAGAAGCCGCGAAGCGCGTCTGCCTCGGCGCCGGCGCGAAGGTCGACCTCGTCCTCTCGCACCACGTCACGAAGGCCGAAGTGAAGAAGATCCTCGACAAGAAGATCGACATCGTCCTGCTCGCCGGCGGCGCCGACGGCGGGAACACCGAATGCGCCCTCTACAACCTGAAGATGCTCGGCGAGGCCGGACTGCGGATCCCGATCGTCTACGCCGGCAACAAGGACTGCCAGGACGACGTGCTCGCCCTCTTCGAGACCTACGGGCTCGAGGGACACGTCGCCGAGAACGTCATGCCCCGGATCAACCAGCTGAACGTGAAGAGCGCCCGCGACGCGATCCGCGACATCTTCCTGAAAAGGATCATCGAGGCGAAGGGCATCAAGAAGATCGAGGACGAGATCGACGAGGTCGTCCTGCCGACGCCGGAGGCGGTCTTGACCGCCTGCGAACTGTTGTCGAAGGGCTACATGAACGAGCCCGGGATGGGCGAGCTCTGCGTCGTCGACATCGGCGGCGCGACCACCGACATGTATTCCGTCTGCCACGCGACGAAGCGTTCCGACGTGATCCTCCGGGGTCTCGAGGAACCGTACGCGAAGCGCACCGTCGAGGGCGACCTCGGCGTCCGCTGGAGCGCCCCGGGAATCGTCCAGTCGCTCTCCGAGGAGGAACTGAAGATGGTCCTCCTCGACACCGGCGTCGATCTGAAGGCCGAAGCCGAGAAGCGCTTCGCCGACGTCTCCTTCCTGCCCCTGACGCCGGAAGACGAATATGCGGACCGCCTCCTCGCGGAGATGTGCGCGTACAAGGCGATGAGCCGCCACGCCGGCCGCATGGAGGAGGTCTTCACTCCGATCGGGATGGCCTACAACCAGACCGGCAAGGACCTCACCGACGTTCGGACCGTGATCGGGACCGGCGGCCCGATCATCCGCTCCCGGTTCGCGCGCGAAATCCTCGCGAAGACGAGCGCCGTCTTCCGCGGCACCCAGGAACTCCGCCCCGCCCGCCCCGACTTCTACCTCGATTCCGAGTACATCCTCGCGGCGATGGGGCTCTTTGCCCGGATCGATCCGCTTTCCGCCCTCCGCATCATGAAGAAACACATGAAGCCGCTCCAATAGAAGGGACAACCCCATGACGACAACCCTGAGAAACCGCAAGCTGACCCTCGAGGAGTTCCTCGAAGAACGCAGGACCGTGCTTGCCGGATGGAAGACCGGAGCCGATCCGGACCTCGACCTCGACCGCGCGACGGCCTTCCTGAAATCCGTCCCGGATGCGAAGAACTTCGCCAAGAAGCTCGCGGCCGCGAAGGCCGACGGCCGCACCCTCGTGCAGCCGCGCGCCGGCGTGCCGGTGCTCGAGGAGCACGTGAAGCTCCTCCGCCACCTGCAGGCCTCCGGCGCCGACTTCGTGCCGACCACGATCGACTCCTATACCCGCCAGAACCGCTACGTCGAGGCCGAGAACGGGATCCGCGAGAGCGCCGAGCAGAAGCGCGCGATGCTGAACGGGTTCCCCGCCGTCAACCACGGCGTCGCCGGCTGCCGCGCCGTCATGGAGGCCCTCGACGTCCCCGTCCAGGCGCGTCACGGAACGCCCGACGCGCGTCTCCTCGCCGAGATCATCCACGCCGCGGGCTGGACCTCCAACGAGGGCGGCGGGATCTCCTACAACATCCCCTACGCCAAGTCGGTCTCGCTCGAGACGACGATCCGGAACTGGCAGTACGTCGACCGCCTCGTCGGCTATTACGAGGACCACGGGATCACGATCAACCGCGAACCGTTCGGACCGCTCACCGGGACGCTCGTGCCGCCGTCGATCTCGAACACGGTCGCGATCTGCGAGGCGCTCCTCGCCGCCGAGCAGGGCGTGAAGAACATCTCCGTCGGCTACGGCATGGGTGGGAACGTCGTCCAGGACGTCGCCGCGATCCGCACGCTCCTCCGCCAGACGGAGAAGTACCTGCATAAGTACGGCTACCGCGACACGGTCGTCACCACCGTCTTCCACCAGTGGATGGGCGGCTTCCCCGCCGACGAGGCGGAGGCGACCGGTCTGATCGCGATGAGTTCGACCGTCGCCGCGCTCTCGAAGGCGACGAAGATGATCACCAAGTCGCCGCACGAATCGATCGGGATCCCGACCGCGGAGGCCAACGGCCTCGGCGTCAAGGCCTCGAAGTTCGTCTGCACGCTCCTGAAGGACCAGACCTTCCCCGACTGCGCGATCCTCGACCGCGAGATGGCCCAGATCGAGCGCGAGGTCGACTGCCTGATGACGGCGATCCTCGTCGTCGGCGAGGGCGACCTCGCCGTCGGCGTCGTGAAGGCCTTCGAGCAGGGCATCGTCGACGTCCCGTTCGCACCGTCGAAGTTCAATGCAGGCAAGATCCTTCCCGCCCGCGACAACGAGGGATGCATTCGCATCCTCGAGTTCGGCAACCTCGGCTTCACCGACGATATCAAGCAGTTCCACAAGGGCAAGATCGCCGAGCGCGCCGCCTACGAGAAGCGACCGATCTCGTTCCAGCTCACCATCGACGACGTGAACGCCGTCTCGCGCGGTCAGCTCATCGGCCGCGGCAGCGCCAGACGCTAGAAGGGAACCCCCACATCATGAGAATCCAGAAGATCATCCTGTCCCCCTCGTACACCGGTTTCTACTTCGACGACCAGAAGGCGATCAAGAAAGGTGCGACGACCGACGGATTCATGTACGTCGGCGACCCCGTCACCCCCGGCTTCACGTCGATCCGCCAGGCGGGCGAGGCGATCAGCGTCCAGCTCATCCTCGAGGACGGCACCGTCGGCTACGGCGACTGCGCCGCGATCCAATACTCGGGCGCCGGCGGTCGCGACCCGCTCTTCCTCGCGAAGGACTACATCCCGTGGATCAGGAAGCACGTCGTCCCCCTCCTCGTCGGCAAGGAACTCGCTTCCTTCCGCCCGATGGCGGAATGGGTCGACAAACTCGAAATCGACGGCAAACGGCTCCATACGGCGATCCGCTACGGATTTTCCCAGGCGATCCTGAACGCCGTCGCGAACCAGCGCCGGCGGACGATGGCGGAAATCATCCGCGAGGAGTACCACATCCGCGGCGCGAAGTACGAACCCGTGCCGGTCTTCGCACAGTCAGGCGACGACCGCTACGCGAACGTCGACAAGATGATCCTGAAACAGGCGGACGTGCTCCCGCACGCCCTCATCAACAACGTCGAGACGAAGCTCGGGAAGAACGGCGAACTCCTTCTCCGGTACGTCGCCTGGTTGCGCGACCGCATCCTCGCGAAGCGTCCGGATCCGGGCTACCATCCCGTCTTCCACATCGACGTCTACGGCACCATCGGCCTCGCCTTCGGGGACGACTACGACCGCATCCTTGCGTATCTCCTCGAACTCGAGAAGACCGCCGCTCCGTTCTCCCTCCGTATCGAGGGACCGGTCGACGCCGGCAGCCACGCGGGCACGTTCGAGGCGCTTCGGAAGATCACCGCGATGATCGACGCCGCCGGTTCGAAGGTCGAGATCGTCGCCGACGAGTGGTGCAACAACATGGCGGACGTCGTCGAGTTCGCCGACGCCAGAGCGGCGCACATGCTGCAGATCAAGACTCCCGTCCTCGGCGGCATCACGAACGCGATCGAGGCGATCCTCTACTGCAACAAAAAGCAGATCGGATCGTATTGCGGCGGCACCTGCAACGAGACCGACGTCTCCGCCCAGACGACCACCAACATCGCCATCGCCTGCCGCGCCGACCAGTGCCTCGCGAAGCCGGGAATGTCGTTCGACGACGGCTACATGGTCGTCAAGAACGAAATGAACCGCGTCATCGCGATCGCCAACGACCGCGCTGCGGAGAAGAAGGCGGCGAAATGAGGATCGGATCCGCCGGCACCCTCGAGTCCAACGACGCCCTGGTGACCGTGCGGGAGGGCGTCGGCGTCGTCGTCGAGATCGACAGCATCGTCGACGTCTTTTTCCACGACCGGATCGACGCCGCCGTCCGTTCCGCGCTTGCGGAACTGGAGGCTACGGACGTCCGCGTGACCGTCCAGGACAAGGGAGCGCTCGACTGCACCCTGCGCGCCCGGACGAAGACCGCCTTGAAGCGGATGGAGGGATCGATGTGAGGACCGTCTGCCTGTTCGTGCCGGGGAACAACCCGGCGATGCTCCAGAACGCCGACGTCTTCGGCGCCGACGCCGTGATCCTCGACCTCGAGGACGCCGTCGCCGTCGCCGAGAAGGATGCCGCGCGCGAACTCTTGAAGGAATATCTGAAGACCTGGGATTTCGGAAAACTCGAAGTCATGGTCCGCGTCAATTCGCTTGCCTCCGGCTGGCTCGAGGCCGACCTCGAGGCCGTCGTCTGCGAGAAGCTCGCGGCGATCGTCTATCCGAAGGCGGCCGTCGAGGTCCTCTACGACGTCGACGACCTGCTTTCGCGCGTCGAAACCCGCAAGGGGCTCGAACGCAAGATCGGGATCGTCCCGATCGTCGAGACCGCCCAGGGCGTCGTCGAGACCGACGACCTGGTCTACATGCCCCGCATCGAGGGCGTCCTGCTCGGCGCCGAGGATCTCGCCGCCGACATGGAGTTCGAACGCACGAAGGAAGGCGCCGAACTCGCCTATCCGCGCGCCCGGGTCGCCTTCGCCTGCCGTTCGGAGGAAATCGCTTCGATCGACACCCCGTTCACCGACGTGAACGACGAAATCGGCCTCGAACGCGACGCCCGTACCGCGAAATCGCTCGGTTTCACCGGCAAGGCCGTGATCCATCCGAACCAGATCGAGACCGTCCGACGCGTCTTCGCCCCGACCGAGGCGGAGATCCGCTGGGCGACGCGCATCCTTTCGGCGGCGAAGGAAGCCGACCGGAAGGGGCTCGGCGCCTTTTCGCTCGACGGCCGCATGGTCGATCGGCCGATCGTCGTCCGCGCCGAGAAGATCCTCCTGCGCGCCGGTGTGGAGAAACCATGAGAAACGACCTCGGACGCGAGATTCCCGAGACGGATCGACCCTATCGCGAGACGCCTGCCCCCGCCGCATCGAAGAGGATCCCGCCCAAGGCGAAGGTCGGATCCCCCGCCTTCCCGAAGACCCTCTCCGAGGCGTTCGACATCCTCGGCGTGAGAGATGGGATGACCCTCTCCTTCCACCATCACCTCCGCGACGGCGACAAGGTCCTGAACCTCGCCCTTGCGGAAATCAGGCGCCGTGGCCTGAAGGGCCTCACGATCGCCGCCAGTTCGATCTTCCCCTGCCACGCTCCGCTCGTCCCCTTGATCGAGGACGGATCCGTGACCGGCATCGTCGCCAACTACATGAACGGCCCCGTCGCCGACGCCGTCTGCGCCGGAAAGCTCAGAAACGTCGCGATCATGGACACGCACGGCGGCCGCGCCCGCGCGATCGAGGCGGGCGAACTGCCGATCGACGTCGCGATCCTCGCGGCGCCGACGGCGGACCGCAGGGGCAACGCCACCGGCCGCGTCGGACAGAGCGCCTGCGGGTCGCTCGGCTACGCGGTTCCGGACGCGACCTTCGCGAAGAAGGTCCTTCTCGTCACCGACCATCTCGTCGACCGCGCTCCCTTCGCCGACATCGACGGCAGCCGCGTCGACGCCGTCCTCGCCGTCGATTCGATCGGCGATCCCGCCGGCATCGTCTCGGGGACGACCCGGATCACGAAGGAACCGGTCGGCCTCAAGATCGCCCGCGACGCCGTCAAACTGCTCGACGCCTGCGGAATGGTCAGAGACGGGATGTCGATGCAGACGGGTGCGGGGGGGACCTCGCTCGCCGTCGCCGCCGCCGTCCGCAAGCTCATGGAAACGAAAGGCGTCAAGGGCGGTTTCGCCTCCGGCGGAATCACCGCGCAATATGTCGAAATGCTGGAGAAGGGCCTCGTGGAGCGCCTTGAGGACGTCCAGGACTTCGATCTCGAAGCGGTCCGGTCGATCCGCGAGAACAAGGATCATCACGCCATCTCGGCCTCCGAGTACGGCAACCCCTTCCATCGCCCCGCCCCCGTCGTCGACGGTCTCGACTTCGTCATCCTCGGCGCCACCGAGGTCGACCTCGATTTCAACGTGAACGTCACGACCGACTCCGAAGGCCGGATCATCGGCGGTTCGGGAGGGCACGCGGACACCGCCGCGGGCGCCTTCTGCACCGTCGTCGTCACGAACCTCGTGAAGGCGCGCCTGCCGATCGTGATGGAACGGGTGACCTGCGTCACCACCCCGGGACGCGACGTCGACGTCGTCGTCACCGAGCGCGGGATCGCCGTCCATCCGCGCCGCACCGACCTGTTGGAAAGACTCGCGGGTTCGGGTCTCGACGTCGTCCCGATCCGTACCCTGATGGAACGGGCGCACGCGATGACCGGGATTCCGAACCGCCCCGTCCGTAACGGACGCGTCGTCGCCCTCGTGCGCTACCGCGACGGCTCGATCATCGACGCCGTCCGCGCGAAGTAGGCCGAAAGGAAGGAATACCATGCCCATCCGGGAAGCGATCCTCGAAGAAGAACGCGCGGCCGTCGCCGCGCTTTTGGACGCTTCCGGGCTGAAACCGCCCCGGACGGTCGACGAGACCCTCTACCTCGAGGAGGACGGGCGGATCGTCGCGACCGTGTCGCGGACCGGGGAGCTCGTCAGCCATCTCGCCGTCGATTCCGCGCACCGCGACGAGGACGCCGCGGGCCTCCTCCTCACGGATCTGCTCTCGCGGATGAACGCGGATGGAATCCACCGCCGCCTCGTCTTCACGAAGTCCCGCTTCGTCCCGCTGTTTACGTCGATGCACTTCTCCGTCGTCGCCGATTCCGGTTCGGTCGCGATCCTTGAGAACGGCTTCCCCACCCTCGACGAGGAACTGAAGAGCATCCGGGAGCTCGCCGAACGCACTTTCTTCGCGCCGCTCTCGACCCTCGACGTCGGCGCGATCGTCGTCAACTGCAATCCGATGACCCTCGGCCACCTGGGGCTGATCCGCTTCGCCGCCGCCCGGCACCAGGCCTTCCTCGTGTTCGTCCTCGAGGAGGACGCCTCGACCTTTTCCTACGAGGAGCGGATCGCGATGGTGCGGCTCGGCTGCGCCGAGATCGGAAACGTCCTTGTCGTCCCCTCGACGAAATACGTGGTTTCGAGTCTGACCTTCCCGAGCTATTTCCTGAAGACGATGGACGAGCGCGACCGCGAACACGCGCTGCTCGACGCGGTCGTGTTCCGTGACCGCTTCATGCCTTCCCTCTTCATCCGCACGCGCTACGTCGGGACCGAGGCGGATCCGACCACGAACGCCTACAACGACATCCTCGCAAAGACGCTCGGCGACGGTCTCTTCGTCCTTCCCCGTTTCGAGGCGGGGGGAACCCCGATCAGCGCTTCGCGCGTGCGGACACTGATCGAATCCGGTCACATCGAATCTGCGCTCGAACTCGTCCCGGTCTCGAACCGGGCCCTGCTCCGGGCGATCGCGGAGGCCCGCCATGGCAAGCGTTGACGACATCCTGAAGGCGCGTGAAGCGCGCCGAGACACGATCCTCGAGATGCTCCGGCGGGGCGGCACGGTCGTCTCCGTCCGCGCCAACGTCCCGGGCGTCCGGAAGACCACGAAGATCTCCCGCTACGTCGTCGGCCGTTTCGCCGCGCGCTTCGCCTTCGACGCCGACGAGACCCGCTGGATCGACGACGCCGACGGGACGACCTTCCTCGCCCGCTACGGCGCACTCGGCGCCGAACCGCTCAAGGCGATCGCCGTCGGACTCGAGGAGAAGACCCCACTCGGACGCCTGTCCGACATCGACGTCTATCCGCAGGGCGGAATCGCGCTGACGCGCGGGGCGCTCCGCAAATGCCTCCTCTGCGACGAGCCGGCGGCGGTGTGCGCCCGCGAAGGCAGACATTCCGTGGAGGATCTCCTCGCCGAGATGGAGCGGATCGCCCGCGCCGACGCCGTCAGGTTCGCCGCCGCCCTGATCGACGGCGCGATGCGCGCCGAACTCGACCTCGAACCGAAGTTCGGTCTGGTCACGAAGCATTCCCGCGGTTCGCACGAGGACATGGACTACGCGATGATGAAGCAGGCCGGAATGGCGATCGTGCCGCATCTCGCCGAGATGTTCGCGCTCGCGATCGACGACGAGCAACCGGCGGCGATCTTCGCCCGCGCCCGCAAGGAAGGGCTCGAGGCGGAACGGGCGATGTTTTCCGTCACCGGCGGGATCAACGCCTACAAGGGACTGATCTTCTCGATGGGGCTCGCCGCGGCGGCCGCCGGGAAGGCGGTCTTCGGCGGTCTCTCCTTCGAGGACGTCTACGATTTCGTGAGCACGATGGCGGAACCGCTCGTCGGCGAACTCGACAAGAAGGAGATCGGCACCTTCGGCCGCAGGGCCTGGGCCGAGAACCGCATCGGCGGCGCCCGCCTCGAGGCGGCGCGCGGCTTCCCCTCGGTCCGTCTCGCGGTCGGGCATGTCGGAAACTGCACCCGCGAGGAACTCCACCGCGCGCTCTGCCGGCTGATCGGCGTGGTCGAGGACACGACGCTTCTGAAGCGCGCCGGATCGAAGCGGCGCTACGACGAGATCCGCGCGCGCTTTGCGCGGATCGACGACTTCGCCCGCGAGAAGATGGCCGCCCTCACCGCCGAATGCATCGCCGAAGGCCTCAGTTTCGGCGGATCGGCGGACCTGCTCGCGACGGCCGTGTTCCTGAAACGAATCCAGGCGTCGTTCGTGTTCCGCTCCTAAAAAAATTCGCCTCCCGGGATGTCGGGAGGCGGTTTTCTGCTTACAGGAACTTTTCGATCTCGGGGACGACGAGGTCGGCGATGAAGCGCGCGCCTTCGGGGCTCGGATGGATCCCGTCGCCGGCGTAGAAGAGCGGCGCCCGATCCTTCGCCGCCTGGCGGAAGCGTTCGTCGAGGCGGATCAGGGGGAGGCGGCGCGTCGCCGCGATCAGGCGGACCGAGGCGACCTTCGGAGCGAGGTCGGGTCGGAAGGGTTTGTCGGGAACGTCGACGAGGAACGGTTCGAGGAGGATCACCTTCGCCTTCGCGTCCTTCTGAATCGCATCGAGGATGGCGCGGTAGTTCTTCGAGAACTGCGCCTGGGTGGTGGGGTCGTTTCGGTCATAGCGGCGCCAGACGTCGTTGATCCCGATCATCAGGACGACGAGGTCGGGACGACGGTCGACCATGTCGGGACGGATGCGTTCGAGGATGTCCTTCGTACGGTCGCCGGAGATGCCGGTGTTCGTGAAGTCGAAATCGATGTCGGGGTGGCGGGACTGGAGGTCGTCGGCGACGAGCTTCACGTAACCGTCGCCGAGACGCTTCCCGTCGGGG
Source organism: Candidatus Izemoplasmatales bacterium (assembly GCA_041649275.1). Classification (NCBI taxonomy): domain Bacteria; kingdom Bacillati; phylum Mycoplasmatota; class Mollicutes; order Candidatus Izemoplasmatales; species Candidatus Izemoplasmatales bacterium. The sequence continues at coordinate 6,794 of JBAZNL010000022.1, read as the reverse complement.
CGGCTGCGGCCCCAGTCGGTGATCGAATCGCCGAGGAAGAGGATGTGCATGCGTGCGGGTCCTTTCATGTCTCCCGTGCGGGGAGACGTTCCCCATTATTATATCACGCGCGCCCGTCGCGAGCGATGTCGATTTTCGATGGAAACACTTTGATTTTTCGCACGGTATGGATTATAATAAATGGTGCTCGGGATGTAGCTTAGTTTGGTAGAGCGCTTGGCTGGGGGCCAAGAGGTCGCAGGTTCAAATCCTGTCATTCCGACCACCCTTGGGATTCATCCGCGCATGCGGATCGATCATAGATGTCCGCCTTTCCCTTTTTTTTATGGAATACGGATTCGAGGCAGGCGTAATACAACGGTCAGTATGTCAGCTTCCCAAGCTGAACATGGGGGTTCGATTCCCCTCGCTTGCTCCATCGATGAAGCATGGGTTTGACACATCGTGTGTCAGACCTTTTTTATTGAATCCGGGATGTTTCGCTTTACTTCCCACCAATCGTGCTCCATGGTTCCGACAGGACTTTCGGTCTGTTCCGTTTTCATGATTCGACCTTTTCCGCGATCGGCGTCCGCGTGTCGCATCCGTCGACATGAACATGAATCGTCGATCGTCCATCCGCCCGCCGACAAGGTGCCTCACGTTCATCGCGTCGAAAGGTCCGATCCGATTGACAATCGTCATGAAGTGTACTATAATGATGTAAATAGTACATTATTGGGGTGATTTCATGATTGACGTGGAGATGATCAAAATCCTACGGGAGCAGACGGGTGCGAAGATCGTCGACTGCAAATCTGCGCTCGAGGAAGCGGACGGAGAAGGTCGCCGTGCGCTGGAGCTGTTGAAAGCGAAAGCGATTCAGAGTGCCCGAAAGCGGAGATCCCGATTCACGCGAAACGGCATCATCGCATATTACGTCCACGACAACCTGTCGCTCGGGGTTTTGGTCGAGGTTTGTTGTGAGACGTCCACCGCAGCCTCGACACGGATATTCAAGGATTTTGCACGGGATGTCGCCATGCATATTGCAGCCATGAAACCGAGATATGTCGCGGAGAACGATGTTCCGTCCAATGAAATCGAATCACTTCGGGGGGATGAACTGCACGCTTTCTATGGACAATCCCTTCTGATGAATCAAGCATATTACAAAGATCCAACCAGGTGCGTGCAGGATGTTCTCCTGGAAGTGATCGCAAGGCTCAGGGAAAATGTCACCATCAAGCGATTCGTACGTTTCGAAGCGGACAAGTCGGATGAATAAGAAGAGCGATAGTATTCTGGACGCCTCGATCACGTTGCTTTTGGATCACGGCATGAAAGGCGTGACGATGGACGACATCTCCGAACAGGCAAATGTTTCGAAGGTGACGATCTACAAGTATTTTACCGATAAGGACACCTTGTATAAAGAGGTCTGCAAGCGCATCATCGCCGGTCAATCGTCCGCACTTCGGTGCATTCTTGAGTCGAACCGCCCATTGGCTTGGAAGTTCGGCAGCTATGTGAAATGCATCTGCGATTTTACCGACAGTCGTCTTCTGTGGTTGTGTGGTGAGTTGAAACATTTCAACGATCGGTTGGCAGGAGAGTATGCAGACTATATGGACATCCAGACGAAAGCATTGTCCCATCTCGTCGACGAAGGCTTTCGAAGCGGTATGATCCGCCGCAACCTTGACCAACGGCAAGTATTCCATCTGATCAACATGGGACTTGTCTATTATCAGCAGAATGAGGAATACAGGAGAAACGTGCGCTCCGACTCAAGTCTTCAAACATCGATTCTGGATTTTTTCATGCAGGGGATCTTTGTCGACGCCTGCCTCATGATGGGCGATAAAGCAACGGTCTTATGAAGGGAGTGGTCGCGATGGTTTCGAAACCGGCAGGCGAGCCAGGACAGACAATCGAGGATTTCGTCACGCTGGCAAAAAGGGGAACTGGCGACGCAGTTGACGAAATCATGGATCGTCTGAATGAGAACATGACGATTCCAGACTCCAAGCGCATCGATTTCGCCTTGGGATTCGTCACCAGCCCCGAAGGCGTGAATGCATTGCGGACCTATCTGTTCGAAGGGACCCAGGTGCAAAGGAACTACTGCGCGTTGTACTTCAATCGACGCGAAGACTTCATGATTGTCAGAGAGGCATATGATCGGGGCCTGATCGACATGAAACAGGTGTTTTCAAGATGACCCCATGGGATTTTCGACTTCTAGACGGGGTCATGCTTGCCGCGTCATCGGCCATATCACACGGATCACGATCAAGCCATGCCGGAAGGCGTGGTTTTTTTTCGGTATCCTGTGATACAATAATCCGTGAACGAAGGTGATCGTCATGAAAAACTACGTGCGCGGCAACAAGGCCGCCTGGGAAGAGGCGTTCGACAAGGCCGAAGGCTACGGCGAACGCAACGTCGAGCGGCTGAAGACCGAGGAATTCCCGTTCCTGACCCCGGAGTTCGTCGCCGTCCTGAAGGACGCCGGCCTGAAGGGCGGCAAGGTTGCGCAGTTCATGTGCAACAACGGGCGCGAACTGCTTTCGGTCGTCAAGAACTGCGGCGCCGCGGGCGGCGTCGGCTTCGACATCGCCGAGAACATGGTGGCGCAGGCCAACCGCCACGCCGCCGCGACCGGAATCGACTGCGCCTTCGTCGCAACCGACGTCCTCAAGGTCGGACGCGCCTGGGAAGGACGGTTCGACGCCGCCTTCCTGACGGTCGGGGCGCTCTGCTGGATCGAACGCCTCGACGACCTCTTCGAAGTCGTCAGGCGCTGCCTGAAGCCCGGCGGGATCCTCCTGATCCACGAGATGCATCCGTTCACCAACATGCTGGCGGTTTCGGGCGAAGACGAGTATGATCCGGCGCTTCCGGAGCGGATCGCCCTGCCCTACTTCCGCGACGTCCCCTTCGTCGATGCGATGGGGATGCACTACATGGTCGGCGATCACTATCCGTCGAAGACGTTCACGAGTTTCGCGCACACGACCGCGGAGCTCCTGACGGCGCTGATCAAAAACCGCTTCTCACTCGCGTCGTTTTCCGAGCATCCCGTCGACGTCTCCGACAGTTTCAAGGAACTCGAGCGGTTCCGGATCCCGCTTTCCTACATTCTCACCGCAAGAGCGGTCTGAGTCGTCCGGCAGTATCCCACCCCGAGCGTTTCCCGATTTCATCACAAATGCTTTATTCGTAAATCGATTTGTGATACCATAAAAATAAGGAACCTGCAGTCAAAGGGGGAATCGTCCATGAAGGTCGAAGACATGAAGCGGATCACGACGCGCCGGGGAGACACCGGCGTCTCGTCGAATTACTCGAACGAATCGCTTCCCAAGGACTCCCTCCTTTTCGAGGTCCTCGGCGACCTCGACGAACTCTCGAGCGCCCTCGGCCTCGCCTGGCACAAGGCGCCGTGCGAGACCGTCAAGACCGTCCAGACGGTCCTGCAGGCGATCGGGTCGATCGTCGCGACCAATCCCGAGACCGACCCCGAGCGCTACAGATCGCTCCGCACCGTCGGCGAGGAGTATGTCCGGATGCTCGAGGAGGAAGGCTCGAAGCGCCTCCAGGCGCATCCCCTGCAGGCCAAATTCTACCTTCCGGGCAGCGAAGCCACGGAGGCGGGCGCGTACTACGACGTCGCCCGCGCCGTCGCGCGCCGCGCCGAGCGCACCGTCGTCCGTTTCATCCGCGACGCCGGCAGGAACGACGTATATCCGTCGCTCAAGTATCTCAACCGCCTTTCCGACTACCTCTTCGTCCTCGCCCGGACGGTGTGACGCGATGGCGATCCTGAAGATGTTCGTCAGGGGTTTCCTTCTGCTATTGTCGTCGGCGTTCCTCTTCGCCGGCATGATGATCCTCACCGACACCTTCGGCTTCGACATCCTGCCGCTTCTGCAGCACGCGGCGGGATCGGGAGCGTGGTGGCTCGGGCTGTTCCTCGCCCTCCTCTTCCTCGCCGCCGGCGTGGGCTCCGGATTCCTGCTCCGCCATCTGACCAAGCGCTGGGACGACACCGTCGCCTGAAGCAGGAGCGCCCGTCCGGCGGAACCGCGGACGGGCGCTTCGCATGCTCGCGGCGGGCGAGATCGCGCCCTTCCTCCGCATGTTCAAAAAAGTGATCGGACGCGAGATATTTTGCTTGAAATCCTTTTTCTTTATAGTATAATAATAGTGCGTGCGGAGCCATAGCTCAGTGGGAGAGCACCTGCCTGACGTGCAGGGGGTCGGGGGTTCAAGCCCCTCTGGCTTCACCATCCGCAATCAAAACGACCATGTGCCGAATCGGCCATGGTCGTTATTTTTTCTCTCAGGACGCGGGGAAGAGGAACGCGAGCGCCAGTTCGGAGAAATCCGGCGCGAGCGGGTCGCCGTAGGTCTCGGACGAGGGCGCCCCCGGCCAGCGGTGGGCCATTCCCTCGACGGCATAAACCTGGATCATGGCGCCGTCCCCGTGATAGATGTCCACCGTGAACGCGAGTCTGCCCTCGCCCACGATCCGTTCGGTCTCCGAAAAGCCGATCGGGAACGTCTGATCGATTCGCGCGTTCAGCCCGACGAGGACGTCCGTCGCGAACGCGAGGTTGACGAAGTCGACGCGCTGGTCGGCGTCGCCGTGAAAGAGGAGAGCACGAACCGGCCTTCGGAACTCCGCGGGCATCGCCGCGTAGGCGGCGTCGATCGTTTGGTCGATCGCGGGTAGCGTCCCGGCGATCGCCTCGTTGGCGGAGACCGCGTCGTTCGCGACGCCGAAGGCGACGGCGCCCGTCGTCGCGATTCCATCGAAGAGATCCGGATAAAGGATCCCGAGGGTGATCGCCATGCAGCCACCGGCGGAGAAGCCGGCGACCGCGATCCGGTCGCGGTCGATCCGATACGCGTCGGAGACCTCGCGGACGAGGTCGGCGAGCATTTCCGGCTCGCCTTCGCCGCGTGTCTGGTTCTCGGGCAGGAACCAGTTCCAGTAGCGTCCCGGGTTGGCCTCGACCGACTGCTCCGGATAGACCACGACGACGTCGCGCAGTTCGGCGTAGTCGTCCATCCGCGAAAGCGACGCGATCGCCGCGGCGGTCTGTCCGCCGCCGTGGAGAAGCAGAAGGAGCGGCAGTTCCGTTTCGCCGTCGTAGGATTCCGGGACATACAGTTCGTAACCCAGCCCCTGCCGGCTGACGAGTCCGTCGAGATGGCCGGCGGGAACCGTGCGGGCACAGGCGGCCAGGGTCGCGACGATCCATGGAACGAGCAATGCCATGAGTATGCGTTTTGCGTGCAAACGAATCTCCTCCTTGCGTTCGCTTTCATTTTAGCACATTCCGGGCGAATGCACAACCATGATCTTCGCCGCCGCGGATTGTGGAGATTTCGTGAAGTCGCCCCGGATGGATGAACTTGTGTTGACAGATCGCCGTCCGTTTGGTAGAGTATTATGTGTGACATAGTACTTTGCGCCGATCGCGACGCATCGAATCCGGGAGGTTCGTCATGGTCAAGACCGCCGTCATCACCGATTCAGCCGCCAATCTGACGGATGAATACCTGCACGCTCACGAACATGTGTTCGTGCTGCCGCTGATCATCGTCGTCGACGGAAAGGAGTTCCGCGATCAGACCGAGATCAACGCCGCCGAAGTCTACGCCAAGCTCGATTCGGCCGTCGTCACGAGCAGCCTGCCGCGGCGCGAGGATCTCGAGAAGCTGCTCGAGCGGCTCAAGGCCGAGGGATACGCCGACGTCCTGGCGATCAACCTATCGTCCGGCCTGAGCGGCACGTTCAATGCCTTCCGCCTCGCCTTCCGCGACGTCGTCGGCCTCAACGTCGTCCATTACGATTCGAAGACCCTCGCCGCGGGACTCGGATACCTCGTCGAGTACGCCGCCGACCTTGTCGCGGCGGGAACCCCCGCGAAGGCGATCCCGCCCCTGCTCGACAGGCTCCGTCACGAGGACTCGCTCGCCTTCTATACGATCAACACCCTCAAGTACCTCCGCCGCGGCGGTCGCATCGGGAAGGTCGAGGGCACGATCGGCGACATCCTCCACATCAAGCCGGTGATCACCGTGAACGACGAAGGCGTCTACGTGACGCTTTCGAAGGGGTTCGGCCTCCATCGCTCGCTCATCACCATGAAGCGGCTGCTTGTCGAGAAGTTCGACCATGACCTGATCGACCTGACGATCCACTACGGCGACGATCCGGCGAAGGCCGCCGAACTCGGCGAGTCGCTCAAACGCGAACTGAACGTCCGCACTCTGACGATCTCGCCGCTCACCCCCGTCCTCGGCATCCATACCGGACCGGAGATGTTCGCCTACGTGGCGCGCAGGATCCGTTCATAACAGAATGTCTTCGACGGCGCGGCATCGCGCCGTCTTCTTTTTCGATCGATGATGGCGCGGAACGCGCCGGTCGTGGTAGAATGGTTGTGAAAACGATCCGGAGGCGCACCATGGTCCTGCTCCTCGTCATCATCTATCTGGCGTTCATCTCGCTCGGCCTGCCCGACGCGCTTTTCGGCGTTTCCTGGCCGGTCGTCCACGAGGAATTCGGACTCGACGTCGGCTTCGCCTCGGTCGTGACCGTGATCGTCGTCGTCGGAACCGTCTGGACCAGTTTCTTCGCCGGCCGGATCATCCGCCGCTTCGGCACCGGGAGGGTGACCGCGGTCTCCGTCGGACTCACCGCCCTCGGTCTCGGCGGGATCTCCTTCTCCACTTCGATCTGGATGACGATCGCATCCTCGATCCCGCTCGGGATCGGGGCCGGAGCCGTCGATCCC
>JBAZNL010000021.1 GCA_041649275.1 Candidatus Izemoplasmatales bacterium | reverse complement strand
GGCGAGGAAGCCGATCGGGACGAAGGCGACGAGGGCGGCGCCCTGGGCGATCAAAAGCGGGAGCGAATAGCCCATGCCGAGGACCTTCGGGGCATAGTCGGACAGTTTCGTGGTGACGGCGTTATAGCCGATGAACCAGAGGAACACGGATCCGAGGATCAGATACAGGGAATTGCGCTTCTCGCGGGAGAGTTCCTGCATCGATTCGCCCGATTCCTTGACCTCGTCCGCTTCCGTGAGGCCGTACTTGACGTCGTCGGCTTCCTTTTCGGCGACGAGCGCCGGTTCCTTGACCTTCCAGAGGAAGATCGCGAGGAAGACGAGCATCAGGACGCCGACGATGACGAATGCCGGCGTGTAGTCGACGTAAGAACGGTTGGAAAGACCGAAGATGCCGAGCAGGGCGATCGAGAGGATGCCGCCGAAGGTGCCCATCAGGTTGATGATGGCGTTCGCCTTCGAGCGCAGCGGCTTGACCGTGACGTCGGGCATGAGGGCGACGGCCGGACTGCGGAACGTCGCCATGGCGACAAGCGCGACGAGCAGAAGGGCGACGAAGACGACGAAGTTGAAGGGATTCGCCGCCGTCATTTCCCAGGCCGCCTCGGAAAGGTTGCCGTCATAGACGCCGTCGTAGATCTCGTCGGCCCAATAGGAATACTCCGCCTGGGTGAGATAACCGGTCGTCAGCGCGCGCCAGCTGATCTCCTCCATGACTTCATAGGTGTTTTCGTACCAGCGGTCGTAGGCGCCCTGGGTGATCTCGCCGGCCGCAAGCGCGGCATCCTTCCCCGCCAGGAGGATGTCGTCGTTCATCAGGTTCCACTGGACCATCGCGAGCGGCCATGCGGCCTGCCATGCGAGATAGTCGGCGACCGCCTGGTCGTATTCTGCTTCCGTGATCTTGCCGGCGTCGTAGTCGGCTTCGGCCTGTTCACGCGTCACGAGCGCGGTCGGCTTGCCGTCCTTGACGATCGATTGGAGCATGATGTCCTTTTCCGCCAGATAGCCGTCGTAGTCGGCGACGATGTCGGTGGCTTCGATCCGGGCGGTCTGATAGCTGTCGGCGAAGGACAGCGCGACGAACGCGAAGGCGGCGATGACCGTACCGACGACGATGTACGGGGTGCGTCTTCCGTATTTCGACTTGGTCTTGTCGGAGAGTCCGCCGAAGAGCGGGAGCAGGAAGATGGCGAGCACGTTGTCGAGCGCCATGATCACGCCGGACCACGTCTGCGAGAGGCCGTACTTGTCGATCAGGATCTTGGTGATGACGGAGTCGTAGGTCTGCCAGAACATCGAGATGAGGAAGAAGGCGACGCCGACGAAGAACACTTTCTTGTAGTTGAGCTTCATATCAAGTCTCCCGGATTCATTTTGCCGGAGCCGGTCTCCGGCGTGTTACTCCTATTATATCATGAATGGGAATGCGCTTCCATACCATTTCGGCACCCCGGAAACGGCGTCCGGGCGAAAGAAAAACTCCGCGAACGGGGTTCGCGGAGTCGGATGGCGGTTCAGTCGACGTGAATCTTGCCGGCGATGAAGCGGAGGGCGTCCTCGTTCGGCTTGTCGGGGGTGAAGCGGAGCGAGAGCTTGTCGTCGAGGCCGAACTTGATCTTCAGCATCAGGTACTTCTTGTTCCCGAACATCATCGAGAGGCCGACGACGACCAGGAGGACGGCGGCGCCGAAGCCGTAATACCAGTTGGGGATGCTCCCCAGGAGCGGAACGTAGGACTCGAGGGCATGGGTGTAGTTCATGTAGCCCGCGGCCGCACCGGCGAGGAAGAAGATCAGGCCGAAGATGCGGACGAAGGCGCTCACGCGGTGATAGTCGAGATAGTATTCGAAGCGGTGGATCGAGCGCAGGTCGATCTCGTCCATCTTGCGGCGGCGGATCCTGCGTCCGCGCTCGACGTCGGGTCCGAAGGTGTAGACGATCAGGCGCTTCGTCGTGAGCATCATCGCGCAGTAGGTGCCGATCGCCTTGAGGTTCTTGAAATCCTTCTGGACGGTCTCGCCCTTCTGCAACACGACGTTGCGGGCGATGTTGTTTCTCACGGGTGACACCTCCTCACGAACCGACTTGTTTCCATTTTAACGCATACGGACGCGATTTACAAGACGCCGGACCGAATTTGCGGATTCCGCACGCGGTCTTAGCGGGACGGATGGAACAATTTCGTCAGTTCGCCCGCCAGGAGCGGGATGAATCCGAGGACGGCCGCGATCCCGAGTTCCGCCGCCGAGAGCGCCTCGAGGCGGAACAGCGCCGCGACCGGCGGAACGTAGACGAGCGCCGCCACGAGCAGAAGCGAGGCCGCCACGGTGATGTTCAGGGTGCGGTTCGAGAACGGATTCATGCGGACGAGGAAGCGCGTTTCCGAGCGCGCCGAATAGGTGCGGATCAGTTCGCCGACGACGACGGTGACGAAGATCATCGTGCGGGCCTGGGCGAGCGCCCCGCCGTCGATCTGGAATCCGATCCAGAAGCTGAGGAGGGCGGCGAGCGCGAGCGCGGTTCCCTGGATCAGGATCTTTCCGAGCGTCGGTCCGTCGAGCAGCTTCTCCTTGGCGTCGCGCGGCTTCTCGTCCATGACGCCCGCTTCCTTCTTCTCCATGCCGAGGGCGAACGCCGGGAACGAATCGGTCACGAGGTTGATCCACAGGAGGTGGATCGCCAAGAGCGGGATCTGGTTGTCGAAGAGGAGGCCGAAGATCATCGCGAGGGTGATGATCAGGATTTCCCCGATGTTGCAGGAGACGAGGTAGATCGTGAACTTGCGGATGTTCGAATAGATGACCCGGCCTTCTTCGACCGCCGATACGATCGAGGCGAAGTTGTCGTCGGTGAGGATCATGTTGGACGCTTCCTTCGAGACCTCGGTGCCGGTGATGCCCATCGCGACGCCGATGTCGGCCTGCTTCAGCGCCGGCGAGTCGTTCACGCCGTCGCCGGTCATCGCGACGATCTCGCCGTGCTTCTGGAGGATGCCGACGATGCGGATCTTGTCCTCCGGGGTGCTGCGGGCGAAGACGTCGCAATGCAGGATCGCTTCCTCGTATTCCTCGTCGGACATCCTGGCGGTCGTCTCCCCCGAGAGGGCGAGGTGGCCGGGCTTGAGGATGCCGAGGTCGCGGGCGATCGCCTTCGCGGTCGTCAGGTGGTCGCCGGTGATCATCATCACGCGGATGCCGGCCTTGTGGCAGACGGCGATCGCGTCCCGCGCTTCCTCACGCGGCGGATCGATCATCGCCGTCAGTCCGAGGAAGACCAGTTCGCGTTCGGCGTTTTCCGCCGCGGCGGACGGCAGTTCGCGGCAGGCGTATCCGAGGACGCGGTAGGCCTGTTCCGACCAGGCGTCGTTCTGCTTCAGGACGCGGTCGACGTCGTCGTGGGTGATCGGTCGGACGACGCCCTCGTCCATGATGAAGTCGCATCGCCCGAGGAGCTTGTCGCAGGCGCCCTTCGTCAGCGCGTAGACGGTGCCGTCGATCCGATGGACCGTCGTCATCATCTTGCGGACGGAGTCGAACGGGATCTCGTCGAGACGGGGATAGTCCGCTTCGGCGTTTCGGACGTCGAGTCCGGCCTTGGCGGCGAGCACGAGGAGCGCGCCTTCGGTCGGATCGCCGAGGATCTTTCCCTCCTCCTCGATCCGCGCGTCGTTGCAGAGCATGCAGGTCTTCAGAAGCATTCCGAGGTTCCCGCGCGGCGCGATCGGCGCGCCGTCCGTCCCGATGGTACCGGAAAACGAATAACCGCCGCCGGTGACGCGGTATTCGCGCGCGAGGTCGTAGACACACTGCACGGTCATCTTGTTCTGGGTCAGCGTGCCGGTCTTGTCGGAACAGATCACGGTCGCCTGGCCGAGGGTCTCGACGGTCGACAGCGACTTGATGATCGCATTGCGCTTGACCATCCGCTGCATGCCGAGCGCGAGTACGACCGTGATCACGGCCGTGAGTCCCTCGGGAATCGCGGCGACGGCGAGCGCGATCGCAGTCAGGAAGATCTCGAAGACATCGCGTCCCTGGACGAGACCGAGCGCGAATACGAGCACGGAGACGACGACGCAGATCGTGCCGAGCACCTTGGCGAACTCGTCGATCGTCTTCTGCAGCGGCGTCTTGCCTTCCTCGACGGCGTCGAGCATCGCCGCGATCCGGCCGATCTCGGTCTGCATCCCGACGGCGACGACGACGCCCGTTCCCTTGCCGTAGGACACGAGCGTGGACATGAACGCGCTGTTGGCGCGCTCGGCGAGCGGCCGTTCGGCGTCGTAGACGATCTTCGCGTCCTTCTCGACGGGAACCGATTCGCCGGTCAGGGCGGATTCGTCGATCTTGAGGTTGGAGGATGCGATCAGCCGCAGGTCGGCGCTCACCGAGTCGCCGGTCTCGAGGAAGACGACGTCGCCGACCGCGAGGTCGGCCGAATCGACTTCGACGACCCGTCCGTCGCGCAGGACCTTCGCATGGGGAGAACTCATCCGCCTGAGCGCGGCGAGGGCGTTGCTCGCCTTCTGTTCCTGGGAGACGCCGAGCACCGCGTTCAACACGACGATCGCGAGGATGACGAGTCCGTCGACGAGACCTTCGCCTTCGATGGCCGCGGTGACGATCGAGATGGCGGCGGCGACGAGCAGGATGACGACGAGGAAGTCCTTGAACTGGTCGAGGAACATGCCGAAGAGGCTCTTCCGCCGTTTTTCGCGCAAGGTGTTTTTGCCGTCGCGCAGGATCCGCGAAGCGGCTTCCGACGACGTCAGACCGTGCCTGGCGTCGGTGCCGAGTTCCGAAAGCGTCGAATCGATGGTGCCGAGATATCGTTCCATAGGTTCCTCCCTGGGTGATAAAACAAAAGCGAGACCATGCACAACGAAGTGCATAAGTCTCGCCGCATGAGGTCAAACCAGATCGATCGAACGATCGCGCTTGTTGATTTGACCACGCCTTCGAGTTGCGCGCGGGCTACTCCCTTATGACGTGCATATTCTACCGCGGGAGCCGCTCGATGTCAATCGGTTTCGGATCGTTTGACGGACATGGAGGCGTTTTCCCGGGGAACCCGAGCGGCTCTCCTCCGTACCGCCGCCTCGATCGCGGCCGCCATCAGGACGAGCAGGGCGGTCCAGGCGAAGACGGTGGCGAAGTCGAGTTCGACCTTCGCGAGATAGAGGGCGTTTCCGATCGAGGAGGGCGTCTGGGCGAGATACTCCGCCATCACGAGCACCTTCACGCCGAGACCGGCCGACTGGAGGAGCGCGGTGCGGACGTCGGAAGCGATCAGGGGCATGTAGCAGTATCGGAGGCCGCCGAGGACAGTGTCGTCCTCGAGGCGATAGACGTCGACCAGTTCCGGGTCGATCCGACGGATGCCGTCGGCGGCCGCCTGGAAGACGAGCGGGAAGATCATCAGGAAGGTGATGACGTACGGCGTCGAGGAGAAGCCGAAGACGATCAGGACGATGACGACGATCGAGATCACGGGCACGGTCCTCAGAACCGTCACGACCGGTCGGAGGAAGCGGTAGACGCCGTCGACGAGACCGGCGGCGACCCCCGCGGAAAGACCGAGGAGGGTCGCACCCGCCAGCGCCGCGACCAGACGGAGGATCGTCGCGCCGATCGAAAGAAGCGATGCGCGTTCGGTCAGAAGCGACGTCAGCGCCGAGAAGGTCGCCGCCGGGGAAGGCAGAAGCATCGCGTTGTCGACGATCGCCGAGGCGGCGATCCAGACGAGGAAGACGGCGAAGACGCCGCCGACCGTGAACAGGGCGGAAGCGAACGAAACGGAGCGCTTATCGTTCAAGATAGAATCCCTCCCCCGGGAGCGTGCCGCCGATCAGCGCCGGATTCATCTCGAGGATGATCGCGAAATAGGCTTCGAGCGCGGTACGGGCGTCCGCCGCCGCGACATAGGCGAGATGGCTTCCCGGGATCGCGCCCGTCATCACCGCTTCCGAAAAGCCGAAGCCGAGCTCCGCGCCGGCCGCGGCCGCGGCGGCGGGATCGTCGTTCACGGCCGAAACCGAAGCCGCCAGGTCGGTCAGATAGGCGTCGACGCGATCCGCATCGATCCCGTTCATGACGAAGACGCCCGCCTGCGGATAGGAGCCCTCGCCGTGGAGCGCGGCGTACTCGTCCTGCAGGTCGATGACCTGTAGGCCGTCGACCGTCGCGCATAGGGCCGAAAGGGACGGTTCGGCGGTCAGGACGACGAGCGTCGGATCGGCGGCGAAGAGGGCGGCGGCGGAAGCCACCGCATCGACGTACGTGAGCGTCGCGTCGACGTCGTTTTCCGAAAGCAGGTGCCTGAGGACGATGTCGGACGTCTGGTTCTGCCCGAAGGCGAGGATCGATGCGCCGTCGAGACCGTCGAGCGTGAAGGAAGTCTTGCCGGTCGTGACGAGGTAGTAGTTTCCCCAGACGACCGCGGCGGCGAAGCGGTAGTCGGCGCCGGCGGCGATCATCTTCGCGCCGAGGTTGGTGGGTGCGAAGACGACGTCGTGCGATCCCGACCCGAAGGCGGCGACGAGCGGATCGGCGCCGTTCACCACGCTGACCGCGTGACGTCCGTCGGTCTGGACATAGATCTGGGCGAGTGCCGGCGAACCGGAGGGGACGATCGCGGTCAGTCCTTCCGGCTTCGCGCAGCCGAGGATCGCGAGGGCGAGGAACGCCGCAAGCGCGGCGGACAGGAATCGTTTCATCGGGGAACCTCTTTCCGCGTCGCGGGCAAAGGCGCCGCGACTTCATGTGTACAATCATTATAAAACATGTTATCATCATTGTATGTAACATATGTTACGAACGGAGGCGGTTTCATGAGACTTCCCTATGACTGGCAAACGGCGATCGAAGAGGCTGGCGGTACGACCGCGGAAGCGAAGCGCGGCGCGCTCGTCCGTCTCCAGGGCGACCCCTGCGAGCGGATCGGCTACGTGACGAAGGGCGCGCTCGAGATCCGCTCGTCGATGCCCGACGGCCGCGAATGGGTGATCCAGACGGTCGCGGCGGGGGATTTCTTCGGCGACGTCCTCACCCTCGCCTGCGAACGCCGCTATCTCGGCAACGTCACCGCCGTCGTCGATTCGACCGTCGTCGAACTCGACCAGGACGGCTTCTTCCGTCTGCTTTCGACCCATCCCGACGCGCTTTCCGACTACCTCGGGATGCTTGGCCGGAAGACCTTCGCGATCAAGCAGCAGGTCAAGCTCCTGTCGCTTCCCGACCTGCGTTCGAAGATCCTCTTCTGGCTCCGCGGGCAACTCGGCGAAGAGCCCCGCGGGATCGTCCCGATTCCCGAAACGAAGGAACGCCTGGCGACCTTCTTCGCGGTCGAGCGGCCGTCGCTCTCGCGCGAGCTGTCGCGCATGCGGACGGACGGCCTGGTGAAGGTGACGAGGAAGTCGATCGAACTGTTGTGAAAGAAGGGGACGGAACCGGTGCATCGGTTCCGTCCCCTGATCATTCATTGTACCCGTAGGCTCAAGCGCCCTTCGCGAGATTCGCACGTTCGAACCAGACGATGACGGTCGTGCCCTTCCCGGGTTCGCTTTCGAATTCGACCTCGGCGCCGATCCGGTATGCGATCTCGAACACGATCTGCAAGCCGACGCCGCTTCCCTTCTGGTTGTACTTCGATGCTTCTTGCGCGCGATGCGATCCGGTCCGGATCGCGTTGAGGGTTTCCGCGGACATCCCGATGCCGGTGTCCGACACCGTCATCCGCTTCGTCGCCGCATCGATCCGGACTTCGATGGTGCCGCCCGGTTCGCTGTAGTAGAAGGCGTTGAAGACGAGGTGTTCGAGGAGGCGGACCAGGTCCGCCGCCGCGATGTCGAGGGTCAGGTCGGTCCCGTGGAAGACGACCGTCATGGCCTTGGTGCGGAAGACTTCCTCGAGTCTGGCGAGATGTTCCCGCACGACCGGCGTCACGTTCTGGCGGATCGACACCTGGCGCAGGTCCTGTTCGATGAACTGGGGCACGGTCTTCTCGATCTCGGCGATCTGCGCGAGCAGTTCGGCGTTGACCTCGCCGTCGAAGGATAGCCGTCCGGAGCGGATGCCGTCGAGATAGGTCTTCATCACGGTGAGCGGTGTCTTGACGTCATGGGCGAGCAGACGGACGTAGTGCGCCTGGATGGTCTTGAGTTCCTCCTCCGCCGCAAGAGCCTCCGTATAGCGGAGGTTGACCGCGGCGATGTCCCGGAAACGGAACTCCGCACCCTTGTTTCCGATGCGTGCCATGTCCTCGTCGAGGGCCGCGTACTGGCGGTCGAGGTAGCGGCGCAGAAGCATCAGCGCCGCGACGAACAGGAGCGCGGACACGCCGTTCACGAACGCCAGACCCCAGACGAGTTCGGCGCCGTAGAGCGACTGGCGATAGCCGATCGACAACGTTCCGAGCGGCGCTCCCTCCGAAGACACGATGGCGATCGGATCCACGCCTTCGGGGAACGCCTCGGTCGCGTACACGAGATTTCCGAGATCGTCGACGTAACGGATCTCGACGCCATGGGTATGGCCGTAATGCACGAGGAAGGCGACGACCGTCTCCTCGTCCTCCCATTCGGCCAGATGCCGCATCATTTCCACGAAGGAGGCTTCCTGCCGTTCCGTCTGGCGCGCATACTGGATGCCGGAGACGAGGTAGACCGTCAGGTTCGCCAACAGCAGCATCGCCGCGAACAGGAGCGTGAACGAACGCGCCATACGCGTCCGGAAGAATTCCCGGAAGCTAATCATCGGCTTTCCCCACGAACTGATATCCGACGCCGTAGTGCGTCTTCAGATAGCGCGGTTCTGTCGCCGAGTCGCCGAGCTTTTTGCGGATGTTCTTGATGTGGGCGTCGATGACGCGGTCGAACGCCTCGCTGTCGGCGAAGCACAGGTCGATGATCTGGTCGCGCGACAGGATTCTTTTCGGTCTGGAGGCGAGCGCCCAGAGGACGTCGTACTCGTGCGCGGTCAGGTCCACGGGGTCTCCCAGAAGCAGGACCTGACGCTGGAGCGGGACGATCCGGAGTTCGCCGCCATGATAGGAACGGATGACCGGCGATCGCGTGACGACGCGTTTTTCGACGTTTTTCAGTTTGACCATGACCTCGTTGACGGAAAACGGCTTCGTGAGGTAGTCGTCGGCACCGAGCGAGAGTACGTCGATGCGATCCCTGACGTCGATTTTCGCCGAGACGACCATGATGTAGAGGTCGCTCTGGGCCCGGATCGAACGGATCAGATCCTCACCCTGGAGGTCGGGAAGCATGAGGTCGGTGACGACGGCGTCGAACGTCTTCGACGCGAGTGCGGCGAAAGCCTCCTCGGCTGAAAAAGCCTGGACGGTCTCATGGCCGTCCTGGCGGGCGAATCGGGCGAGCAGGTCGTTGATCTTGCGATGGTCTTCGACGATGAGCAGCCGCATGACTTATCCCTCCGTCTCCATTATACGCCCGAACTCGGAAAGGCGGGTCGGAAACGCCGTTCAGTCCTCCGCGGGGACGGGCAGGACCGCGAACAGCGTCGCCTGATAGCCTGCCGCGCGGACCGCGTCGCAATACCCGTTCGCATCCGCACGCGTTCCGGAATAGAGGACCGTGGCGATCCGCGAGGCGGGATCGATGGCGACCGAGGTCGCGCCCTGACGCAGAAGCGCCCTCTCGATCGCGGTGAAGCATCCGGCGCAGCGGATTCCGTTCACGCTCGCGATCATGCGCTGCGTCATGCCGCTCACGAACGTACCGGCGGCGTCAAGCGCGTCGGCGAGGATGCATTCTTCGAGAAGGACTCCGCGGCCTCGAGGCCGACAAGATCAACGAAGATCACGGCGGCAGGCATGGCCGGGCGGACCCGCTTCACGGATTCAGACCCGAGACGAAACCGGATTCGAGGATATAGTCGGCCAGCGCCGTGCGGATCTCCGCCAGCGTCGACAGTCTGTTCTCGGCGTCCATCGCCGCGAAGTCGTAGGTGGCGATCAGATCGGCATGATAGGCGTCGACGAGCGCCGTCTCGTCGGCGTCGAGGTGCAGGTACAGCCATTCGTAGGAAGGTGCGGCCGTCGTCGCGATGCCGTAGCCGTAGCCGCAGCCGCGACCGGAACCGTAGCCGCCGCGGCCGCCCATCATCGGTCCGTACCAACCGGAGGCCGAGGTCGTCGATGCGGTCGTGGCCGGAACGTCTTCGGCCGCGACGGTGTTGCGGATTGCGAATCCCGCGGCGACAAGCACTGCGACCGTCCCCAGGACGATCATCAAGCGTTTCATGTCAGTTGTCCTCCTCGAGCTTCTTCCGAAGCGTCTCGTATTCCTCGATCGTGATGTCTCCGCCGGCGAGCCTTTCCTTCAGGCGAACCGTCGCGTCGCTGCCGGAACGGCAGCTCCGGCCGGGCAGGGTCCGCAGGACGACGAAGACGACGAAGACCCAGAAGGCGGCCATCCCGAGCATGCCGAGCGGCATCCCCCATCCGCCCATCATCGGCATGATTCCGGGCCAGTCGCCGGCATCCCAGCCGTTCCATGCGTCGGAGAAGTAGAAGAAGGCGAAGCGGGCCGCCGCCGACAGGACGACGACGGCGACGATGATCCAGATCCAGACATTGCGTTTTTTCATGTTTCTTTCACCTCGAGCCCATTCTAGCAGACGAATGTGAACGGATGATGAATCGAAAAAAAGCGGCGGAGTCCGTAGACTTCGCCGCCCGGTTCATTTGGAGTAGACGTCGCGTTTCTTGTAATGGGTGTGGAGGAGTTCGTGCGCGAGATGGGAGTTCGGCTCGCCGAGGTATTCGGCGTAGACCTTCTTGACCGCTTCGCTCTCGTGCGACTTGCGGAAGGCCGATCCCTGGTCGATCGCGTAGAGGACCTTCATGCGGCGCTCGCGGACGTCGAACTTGCCCTGCATCGGGGCGGTCACGATCGGCTGTCCGCCGCCGTTGATGCAGCCGCCGGTGCAGCCCATGAATTCGACGAAGTGGTACTGCTTCTCGCCCTTCTTCATCCGTTCGAGGAACTGGCCGATCGCCTTCCCGCCGTGGACGACGGCGACGTTGACGTCGATGCCGGCGACCCTGTAGGTCGCTTCCTTGATGTCCGAGAGGCCGCGGACGTCGGCGAATTCGACCGGCGTGGAGTGGCCTTCGAGGATTTCGGTGACGGTGCGGAGGGCGGCTTCCATGACGCCGCCGGTGGCGCCGAAGATCGATGCCGCGCCGGTGTACTTGGCGAGGTCGCCGTAGGGCTTGATCGGGTCGAGTTCCTGGAACCGGATCCCGCGGTGGCGGATCAGGCGGGCGATCTCGCGCGTCGTCAGGACGATGTCGACGTCGCGGTAGCCGTCGCGGCCCATGTCGGGACGCTTCGCCTCCGCCTTCTTGGCGACGCACGGCATGATCGAGACGGAGACGATCGCCTTCGGGTCGAGGGCGAGCTTCTCGGCGTAGTAGGTCTTGATCAGGGCGCCGGCCATCTGCTGGGGCGACTTGCAGCTGGAGAGGTTCGGGATGTATTCGGGATAGTACTGTTCGAGGTAGTTGATCCAGCCGGGGGAGCATGAGGTGAAGAGCGGCAGGACGCCGTTGTTCTTGAGGCGGCCGATGAACTCGGTGCCTTCTTCCATGATCGTCAGGTCGGCGGAGAAGTTGGTGTCGATGATCTCCCTGATGCCGAGCTGGCGCAGGGCGGCGAAGAGCTGGCCTTCGACGTTCGTGCCCGGCTTGTAGCCGAACTCCTCGCCGAGGGCGGCGCGGACCGCCGGGGCGACCTGGGCGACGACCGTCTTGGACGGATCGCGGAGGGCGCGCTCGAGCGCCTTGATGTCGTCCTTCTCGCGGATCGCGCCGGTCGGGCAGGACTGGATGCACTTGCCGCAGTAGATGCAGCCGGCGTCCTCGAGGTTGGTGAAGAGGGCGGGGCCGACGTAGGTCTTCGACCCGCGGCGGTTGAAGTTGAGGATGCCGAGGCCGGTATACTTCTCGCAGGCGGAGACGCAGCGGCCGCAGAGGACGCACTTCGAGGAGTCGATGACCATCGCGCCGGACGATTCGTTCAGCTTGCGGTCCTTGTGCTTGAAGACCTCCTCGTTGCTGTAGTTGTTGTCGACGGTGAAGCGGCGGAGCAGGTCGAGGAACTCGCAGCTGTTCTCGCGGGAGCACTTCCAGCATTCGAACTTGTGGTTGCCGGCGAGGAGCTCGAGGTTGCTCGAGACGGCATCGTAGACTTCCTTGGTGTTGGTCTTGACGGCCATGCCTTCGGAGACGGTCGTGCGGCAGGCGGGCTTCAGGCCCTTCTGGCCTTCGACCTTGACGACGCAGACGCGGCAGTTGCCTTCCTCGTGGATGCCCTCGAGGAAGCAGAGGCGGGGAACCGAGACGCCGGCCGCCTCGGCGGCCTTGAGGATCGTGTACGACTCGGGGACGGCGATCTGGGTCTTGTCGATGGTGACGTTGACGAGCTTATCCACGGACCGCGTTCCTCCAGTCTTCCGGCTTGCTCGAGATGGCGTTCACCGGGCATGCCTTCTTGCAGGCGCCGCAGCGGATGCACTTCTCGAGATCGATCTTGTGCTTCTGCTTGACGGAGCCCTGGATCGCGCCGACCGGACAGTTCTTGGCGCACTTCGTGCAGCCAATGCACTTGTCGGTGATCACGTAGTTGGTGAGGGCGGCGCAGACGCCGGCCGGGCAGACCTTGTCCACGACGTGCGCGACGTATTCGTCGCGGAAGTGCTTGAGGGTCGACAGGACCGGGTTCGGGGCGGTCTGGCCGAGTCCGCAGAGGGACGTGTCCTTGACCATGTTGCCGAGGGTCTCGAGCGTGTCGAGGTCCTCGAGGGTGCCGTCGCCCTTGACGATCTTGTTCAGGATGTCGAGCATGCGGCGCGTGCCTTCGCGGCACGGCGTGCACTTGCCGCACGATTCGTCGACGGTGAAGTCGAGGTAGAAGCGGGCGACGTCGACCATGCAGTTGTCCTCGTCCATGACGATCATGCCGCCGGAGCCCATCATCGAGCCGAGGGCGACGAGGTTGTCGAAGTCGATCGGGGTGTCGAGCGACTTCTCGGTGATGCATCCGCCCGAGGGCCCCCCCGTCTGGACGGCCTTGAAGCGGCGCTTGTTCGGGATGCCGCCGCCGATGTCGAAGATGACCTCGCGGAGGGTCGTCCCCATCGGTACCTCGAGGAGGCCGGTGTTGGCGATCTTGCCGCCAAGGGCGAAGACCTTCGTGCCGGAGGATTTCGGGGTGCCGATCGCCTTGAACCAGTCCGGTCCCTTGAGGTAGACGACCGGGACGTTGGCGAAGGTCTCGACGTTGTTGACGTTGGTCGGATGTCCCCAGAGGCCCTTGACGGCCGGGAACGGCGGCTTCAGCCGCGGCATCCCGCGGAAGCCTTCGATCGACGCCATCAGCGCCGTCTCCTCGCCGCAGACGAACGCGCCCGCGCCGAGACGGACCTCGATGTCGAAGTCGAAGCCGGTGTTGAAGATGTTCGCGCCGAGGAGTCCGTAGCCGCGGGCCTGGCCGATCGCGTGGTTGAGGCGCTCGACCGCCACCGGGTATTCGGCGCGGCAGTAGATGTAGCCCTGGTGGGCGCCGATCGCGTAGCCGCAGATCGCCATCGCCTCGAGCACGGAGTGCGGGTCGCCCTCGAGGACGGCGCGGTCCATGAACGCGCCCGGGTCGCCTTCGTCGGCGTTGCAGATGACGTACTTGATCGGGTCGTTCGACTTGGACGCGAATTCCCACTTCTGGCCGGTGGGGAATCCGCCGCCGCCGCGGCCGCGGAGGCCGGAGCGCTTCATCCAGTCGATCACTTCAAGCGGCTTCATCTCTGTCAGACACTTGCCGAGGGCCTGGTAGCCGTCCTTGGCGATGTATTCGTCGATCTCGAGCGGATTGATGTTGCCGCAGTTGCGGAGCGCGATCCGCTTCTGTTTCGAATAGAACTTCAGTTCGCCGAAGTTCTTGACCTTCTGCTTGTCGACCGGATCCTTGACGATCAGGCGTTCGACGGGACGACCCTTGAGGACGTGCTCCTCGCAGATCTCGTGCACGTCGGCCACGGTCACGTGCGAATAGAAGGTCTCGTCCGGATAGACGATGACGACCGGACCCTTCTCGCAGAGTCCGAAGCAGCCGGTCATGACGAGCTGGACCTCCTCGCGGAGCCCCATCTCGGTCAGAACCTTGTCGAACTCGGCGCGGATGTCCTTGGAATGGGAGCTGAGGCAGCCGGTGCCTCCGCACATCAGGATCTGCATTCTTTCCAGCATGTCAGGTCCCTACCTTTTCACGCTCGAGAGCAGGTACCGGTCGAGCCGATGCCCGTTCACGAGGTGTTCCTCGACGATTTCGTCCACCATGCGTTCGGTGACCTTGCAGTAGATCGACGACGTGCCGTCCTGGTCGACGATCTCGACGATCGGTTCGAACGCGCATTCGCCCATGCAGCCGACCTGCGTGACGACGACGTTCTTCAGTTCATGCTCGCTGATCTCCTCGACGAACTTGTTGAGGACGGGACGGGCGCCCGCGGCGATGCCGCAGGTGCCCATGCCGACCTGGATGCGCGTACCGCCGACCTGGTACCGCATCTGCATGTTCTTGAGGGACTGGTCGCGGAGCTTCTTGAGATCTTCCAACGATTTCATCTGTATTCTCCTCGTGTCGTTATGATGTGTTCCTTGATGTATGACTTCAGGTATGCGCCGATGCCTGCGGCGGTGAGGGGCACTCCATCCAGGATGGTTCTGATTTCACCGAGCGAAAAGTCGAAGCGTCGACCGTCGCAGACGTGCGCGTACCGGAATTCCCTGACGTTCTGATGCAGGCAGATCGTGTAGAGCGATTCCGCCATGTCCCCGAGCGGGGGCGTGTTCACGTGGCTTCTCACGAATCGGGCCTCGACGACGGTGCCGACGCCGGGATCGGATTCGATCGCGAAGGAGCCGTCGGCCAGTTCGGCCGCCATCATCAGAAACGGCAGCCCGAGTCCGACCTTGCGGGTGGTGCGGGTGGTGAAGAACGGGTCGACCGCCCGTTCGACGGTCATGGGATCCATGCCCCGGCCGTCGTCGACGACGGTGAGGACGAGGGTGTCCTGCGAGGAATCCTCGCGGATCGCGACGGCGATGTCTTCCGCTTCCGCGACGATCGCGTTCTGGACGATGTCGAGCACGAAGAGCGACAGGTCATCCACGGGAGAACCTCGCGAAGAAGGCGTCGAGCGAACGCTCCGGCAGGTCGAGGATGTTTCCGTCCGTCCGTTCGGAGATGTCACAAAGACCGTGCGCGTCCGAATTGCGGAGGACCGGATATCCTTCGAGACGATGCCGCCGGAGGAACTCGGGATCCGCGTGCCGCGTCAGCTCGATTCCGTCCATCGGGCACGTCCCGACGAGGTGCAGTCCGGAGTTCGCCCCCCGGTCGAGATGGGCGAAGAAGCGCAGGTGGTCGTAGCGGTCGAGCAGCCGGCAGAGGCCGGCGAGGTCGATCGGAAGGTTCTGGTGGAGGCGGTACGGAAGCACCGCGAGCGTCAGGTCCTCCTCGTCCGTCAGGATCGGTTCGCCGTTTCGGATCGGGCCTTCGGGAGTCTTGTCGAGCAGCCGTTCGAGATCCGCGTCGAACGCCATCGCCTCGTCGAGACGGCGGAAATGGGCTAGGACGTGGGTCCCGTCCGCGATCGTCACCTCGACGCCCGGGATGAAGAGGAGGGCGTAGCTCTCGGCGATCTTCGCGAGGATCGGAATCTGCTTCAGGCTGTTGTGATCGGCGACGGAAAGGACGTCGAGGCCCTTGAGGGTCGCCATGTTGAGGATGTTGTTGGGGGTCATGAGGACGTCCGCGCACGGCGAGAGCACCGAGTGGACGTGCAGGTCGTAATGAAGGTTCATGAGAGGCCGCGCCGGTCGAGGTCGATCACCACGTCGACGGCCTTCCTTGACGTCTCGACGAGGGCGATGCCCTCGGCGTCCGCGCGTGCGATCATCTCGGAAGTCGCCCTCGCGCCTTCGCAGAGGACGATGGCGGGCAGGTCGACGAGGCTCGCGACGGCGATCGCGTTCATGTTGGCCATGACGGTCACGAGCGCGTTTCCCGGCTTCGCGCTCTTCATCACGACGCTCAGGAGGTCGCCGGCGTAGAGTCCCGCATATTCGCGGTCCGCGCTCTCGGCGCGGGTCGCGAGCCGGTAGCCGGCGGAAAGGATGTCAGAGACCCGCATCGCGATCCGCCTCCCCGATGTCGAAGACGAGCTTGAGGACGGTGCCGTTCGGATCGGACAGGATGTCGAAACGGTCGACCGACTTCAGGATGTTGGTGAAGCCCATGCCGGCGCCGAAGCCGTTCAGGCGCGACTCCTCCGAGGCGGTCGAGTATCCGGGCGTCATCGCGAGCGCGATGTCGGGGATGCCTGGTCCGTAGTCGGTGAATTCGAGGTAGAGCTTCGCTTCCGTGATCTTGAACGCGGCCCGTCCGCCGAGCGAGTGGATCACGATGTTGATTTCGGATTCGTACGCCGCGACCGAGACGCGCTTGATGAAGTCGCGGGAGAAGCGCATGTTCTTCAGGGTTCGCTTGATGTCCGACGACGCCTGCCCGGCGAAATTGAAGTCGCGGGGAATGATCTCGTAGCGTTTGTCGACGAGGATCATTTCTTCGAGGCGATGCCGACGATGCCTTCCTGGTAGAGTCTGCCGCTCAGGTTGAACATCGTCAGTTCCGTGCCGATCAGGATGATGCCGGATTCGTCGGCGAGGTCGACGACCTGCTTCGCGGGGATTTTCCCGCGGACGAGGCAGACGACGTCGACGTCGAGCATTTCGGCGGTGCGGATCGACTGGTTGGTGGCGAGCCCGGTGATGAGGACCGAATCCTCGAGGACGCCCGATTCGCGGACGGTGCTCATGATCATGAGCGCGTCGCTCATCAGGTCCGAGCAGAACGCGTAGCGGATCTCCTTCGCCGAATCGAAGGAATTCCGCGTGTAGACCGTGCAGCCGTACTTGGCGACGATCTGGCCGAGGGTCACGATGCTACCTCAGCGTCGCCACGACGTCCTTGGCTTTCTGGACGGTGGCGTTGCCGTAGACCGTTTCGTTGACCGTGAAGGTCGGGGCGAGGCCGCAGGCGCCGATGCAGCGCGTGGCCTGGAGGGTGAACCTGCCGTCTTCCGACGTCTCGCCCGGTTTCAGCTTCAACTCGTCCGAGAACGAATCGAGGACGCTCTGCGAACCGCGCACGTAGCAGGCCGTGCCGAGACAGACGCTGATGACCTTCTCGCCCTTGGGTTCGATCGAGAACATGCTGTAGAAGGTGACGACGCCGTTGATCTTGGCGACGCTCTCGTTCAGCTCCTTGCCGATGATCTTCTGGATTTCGATCGGAACGCAGCCGAAGATCGCCTGCGCTTCCTGTAGTGTCGGCATCAATGGACCCGGTTTCAACTTGTTTCTTTCCATCGCTGCGGACAATCTGGCAAGCCGTTCCTTGTTGATCAGGACTTTAGCTCCCATGTGTTTTTTTTACACTCCTTTCCTGTATTCTCGTTGGCACACACATTATAACACTAATGAAAACAAAAGAAAGCGTGTGATAACGCTTTCCTTGGTGATAAAACGCTTACCTCATTTTCACTTTGAAACCCCAAATAATGTTGGTCGCGAGCAGTGCCGCGAAACAGATTCCGCCGACGATCCAGACGACCGCATCCCCCCAGTCGAACGCCTCCCCGAGGCCTCCGGAATCCGGCCCCGGGACATATGCCGGGGCGTTTTCGGCGACCACGACCTCGAGGGTCTTCACCGACGTCCGACCCAATGGGTCGACGATGTCGAGCGTCAGGTGATAGACGCCCGGAACGGAAGCGTGCGCGGTATACGAATCGTAACGCAGCGTCACCCGGTAGCCGTCGGCCTTGGGCAGTTCTCCCGCGCGGACGAGTAGGTTCGTGAAATCGGTCAGCGTCAGGACCGTGCCGTTGTACACGCGGACGATCGAGGCGTCCACGTACACGACCGGTCCGATCTGATCGACGACGTTCACGACGACGTCGAAGAGGGTGGCGTTGCCGCTCGAGTCGACCGCCCTGAAGACGACCCGATAGGCGCCGATCTGCCGGATGTGGGCGGAGTACTCGTCGCTGTCGACGGTGATCGCGGCCGTCAGGTCGTCGTCGTAGTCGTCGACGACCGAGAGCGCGGCTCGGATGTCGGCGACGGTCATGCCGTTGTCGTACCCGATCGTGTAGACGGACGGACCGGTGAAGATCGGGCTCTCTTCGTCGACGACGGAGACGGTCACGGAATGGTCGGTGACGTTTCCGCTCGCGTCGGCGACCGAGAACGCCACCTGATAGGATCCCAAGACGCCCGCGTTCGCGGTATAACCGTCCGTCTTCAGTACGATGGCGGCCGAGAGGTCGCCGTCGTAGTTGTCGCTCGCGGTGATCTGCGAAAGGATCGTCGCGATCGACATGACGTCGGGGTAGGGAATAAGGAAGTCGGTTTCGCCGCCGAACATCGGCGCGGTGACGTCGACCACCTTGACGGTCACCCGGAAGTCGGTGAAGTTGCCGGATGTGTCGGCGACGCGGTAGTCGATCGCGTATTCTCCGAGCGTGCTTTCGTTTCCGGCATAGGCGTTTGACAATTCGACGATCGTGGCGGTAAGGTCGCCGTCGATCGCGTCATAGGCGGTCAGTCCGGCGCGGATCTCGGCGCTCGTGATCGGTGCGTCGACGTTGGAGATGACGACGGGGTTGCCGTCGAAATACGGACCGTTGACGTCGGCGACGGTTCCGTCCACATATTCCTCGTAGCCGGTGAAGACGGATCCTTCCTCGAGTTGGAACAATTCCGCGGTATGGAAGTCGAACACCGCCGTCGGATCGCTGAAGTAGATGTCCATGTAGCTCGCCGTCGCCGACGTCGAGAACACGAGCGACACCCAGTCCTCTCCCGGGACCGGCGTGAAATCCTCCGGATGATAATAGACCGAGGTCAATTGAATCCGATCGTCGAGAAAGGTTTCGATGATGATTTCATACGCATGGGAAGTCGCATAGACGGATGCCATGGAGAGGCAATAGGTCGTGTTCGGCTTGACCAGAAACAATTGGATCGTGTTGTAGTATCCGGAATCCTGTTCGAAGTTGTCGGCGGAGAGATAGTTCACGCCGCCAGGCAGATATTGTGGGGAATAGGCTTCGACGCGTTCGGTCGCAACGACCATGGCGAGGGTGGCGAACAGAATCGCCATCAGCGCTTTTTTCATCTGGATCAGCTCCTTTGCACGAACATATTACGCAGATGCTTCCCCTATGCTTCATAAAAAAAACGACACTCGGCAAGTGTCGTCATTTCAGGAATTATTTTGCTTTTTTCGTTTCGTTTTTTTGAAGTTCTCCAATGTGCTTTTCTTTCTTCTCCTCCGAATACCCCAATGAGTCCTTGATCGTCATGTAGATGCTTTCTACTTGCACGGGAGTGAAGATGTTTTTCGTGTGTCTGCCACGGTAGTACGTTTCCTTGGCGATGTTCTTCAGTTTACACACGCTGGCGAATTTTGGAACCGTCTTGATTTCCTCATAATTGAAAATGACAGCATCTCCCAAGACGACTATGTTCTTGAAAACGGAAGGATCGCAACCGAGCAATCGTTTCAAATGCTGGTAATGGTATGAGTTTTGGATGACCGGATTGAGAATCTCAATTTGTTTTCCATTTTCATAGGTGGCAATTAGTTTATCGGATGACCAATCACCGTTCACGGATGCCGAAATGTTCTTCGCTTCAAATAAGAAGATGCCGTCAACCGATATCATGAGAAGATCGATTTCGGAGGTTGTGCCGTCGATTTTGGGGCAATACACGTTCTTCACGATCTTCGCCGACGGATACAACGATTGCAACGTCGCTTCTATTTGATTCTCTAGAATGCGTTGTTTCACCTCATAGAACATATTCGGAATGTTCTCGCTTACTTCGGCTGCCACTTCGAGCGCTGCATCGTTTTCTCGTTTGATCAAACGGTTCCATCTCCACCGAAGACGTATTACATAGGCAACATAAAGAATGAGTGTTAGTGATGAAATCTCAAAGATGATGGTCATCGCCGTACTATCGACATCCGAAAGAAAAGGAGACATCATGAAAATTATCGCCCAAAATAATAGCACGACATCAAATACATTCACAATCGCTTCTTTCTTCATATGAACCCCTCCGGTCTTTTCCTGTTATATTTTTCCTGTTATATTATACAATAAAAATCGATTCAATATTAGACGCTTGTTACAAAAGATTTTACTTGTCGTACTTTCGTTCAAGGAGATCACATCATGGATGATAAGAAAAAAATCACACATTGAACTTTCTCCTCAACATTTCGCGAGATTTCGCCGAAAAGCCCTTGCGGCCCAACCGATGAATCACTATAATTAAAGCGAAGTCTACAAAACAAATGGGGGGTTTCGCAATGAAGAAGTTTTGGAATGTCCTCGGCCAGATCCTTGGCTTTCTGACCATCGTCCTGTACGCTTTCCTGTATACCGACGCCCAGTTCGGTTTCGGCCTGCCGGCCCACATCATGGGCTACCTCACGCTCGCCCAGCAGTTCGCCGCGCTCGCCGTCGCCGCCATCGTCGGGATGGAGTTCGTCTCCGGCAAGAAGCTGTTCGTGTTCATCTACGTCCTGATCCTCGCGATCGTCGTCATCTTCATGTTCTTCCCCGATCTCGGAAACCAGCTCGTCGCTCTGCTCAACTCGGTGATCTGAATGAAAACGGCGTTTTGCCCCGCGAGGCAAAACGCCGTTTTTCATCTTTCGGTTCAGACGCAGGGAGATCCGGGCGCCGGCGACTTGAGGACGATCAGCTCGAGGATGTCGTCGTGCTCGTTTTGGACATTCATGGTCGTTCCCATCGGCACGTTGACTACGTCTCCCGAGACATAGAGGCAGACCTCCTGGTCGTTCAGACCGAGCGAGAGCGTTCCGCGGAGGACGGTCATGTAGAGGTTCGCGTTCGAGGGATGTATGGGAAGCCCTTCGTTCTTCGGAAAAACCATGTGAAGGTAATGGACATGACGGTCGAGGATCACTTTCTCGATCGTCTTTTCATTCGTCTTCGTCATGTGGAACACGGTCTGGATCATGCTTCGCCGGCCTTCTTTCCGCCCTTCCGAGAGGACTCCGCCATCTTGCGCCTCATGGCCAGGTAATAGGGCCGTTCGTGGCGGAAGAAATGGATCGGCTTGTAGACGAGGTAGGGGACGAAGAGAACGATGTACATCGCCAGATTCGGAAGTTCGGAAACGAGGACGAGGTGGACGAAGACCGCGAGATAGACGACGTAGGCAAATCGCTGCAGCTTCTTCCACTTCATTCTTGCGGGTCCTTCGGGGGGATTTCGGAACGAGGTGACAAAGAGCGGGACCATGATCAGGTATGCGGCCACGCCGAACGGATCGAGCGAGGCGTCGCCGGCGATCCGGTCGAGGACGAAGAAGACGGCGTGCGGCGTCAAAACGATGAAGCCGAGGATCGAGAGAACCTGGCGGACGGACGAAAGCCGCTTGAAGATGACGCTTTCGCGCGAGAACAGGCCGACGATCATGACGACGTAGAAGAGGCTGAACCCGAGATAGCCGCGGTTGAACGGAAGCGTCGCCGGAACGGTGCGGAAGACGAGCGCGAGCGCGGACAGGACCGTCGCCGCAACATAGAGCGCGACGTCGTGCTTCCGGATGAATCCGGAGGCGACATAGGCCGCGATGAAGATGAGAGCGATGAAGACGAGCGAAATCATGACTGGACACCCCTTTCGATGATGCGGATCCTTCGTTCAAACAGCCTTGTGCCGTCGGCGACCGGCAAGCCTTCCCGCACAGATTCGTTGTAGGTCGCGAGATAGACGATCATGCAGAGTTCGAAGAGCGAGCGGCGTTCCTCGGGCGACAGCGGTGCGGTCCCGAAACCGATGCCATTCGACACGAGGATCCGGAAGACGTTGTCGCGCTGGTCGGGATGGTACGGCGTATCGCGGAGCGAGCCGGCGCGCTGGGTCTGGATGTAGCGGAAATACCGCTGTCGCAACAGCGCGTTGCGCGAACCGTTGCCGTCCCGCATGTCGGCATCGAACATCCGGACGAGGAAGTCGAAGACCGTTCCGAAGAATCCGGAGGCGGCGTTTCCGATCGCATCGAGCCGCTCCTTCTGGACCGTTTCCATGACGGTGCGGTAGTAGTCTTCCATGTCGTCGAAGTAGGCGTAGAACGATCCGCGCGGCAACCCGGCCTTGACGACGACGGTCTTGACGTCGACTTGTTCGTAATCCATCGCCGCGAACAGCTCGGTGCCCGCTTCGACGATGCGTTCGCGCTTCACGGGATCGATGTTCATGAAGGTCGGTGTCGGCATTTACCTCGCCCTCTTCCTATATAATGACACGGTGTCATCATTATACCGTACCGTCGCCACGCTGTCAACCGATGCGGCTTGTCGATCCGAAGAAAACGAAAGGCGGTTCGGACGCCAAGGTCCGAACCGCCTTCGTGATGCCGGAGGAACTCACTTCTTCGCGATGCTTCGGGTGATCCGGAGCGCGAAGAGGACGATGATCCCGAAGAAGCCGATTGCGCCGGGCATGGCGACGACGTCGAGGACTTCGAGGATGTCCTGGCTGCCGATGAGCAGCGTGATGAAGACGAAGATCGCCAGGAAGATGCAGAAGGCGCCGCCGAGGAGGGCGAGCGTGTCGATCAGGATGCTGAACTTGGATTCGAACCAGTCGATGAAGCGGTTCAACGCGTTTTTCATGAAGTCACCCCACGACCACCATTATACACCGCGGGACGCCCCCCGTGAACCCCCCTGTTGATAGCGTGGATTCGCTTGAAGAAACAAAAAGCCCCTTCCAGGGCTTCGTTTTATGACATGATGGTGGTTTTGACCGGAATCGAAGTGGCGATATATGGATTTTAAGTCGTTTCAGGCAAGAAAACATTCAGACTAGTGTTTGTCCGAACTATTTCTTTTGGTAAAAATTAAGATGGTTCTTAATAACGTAATCGTTGTACTTTTTTCCAGAACCTTTTCCCATCGAATTCACCAATTCAATGAAATCAGACATATGTGAACCGTTCTTAATAATTTCTTCATATACTAACCGAATTGATTCAAGATCTTTGTGATATTTTTCATTAGACCGTTTCTCCGAAATAAGGATTTTCTGTATGACATAGGCTGAAGGACTTGCGACTTTTACACTATATCCTTCAAAATCAACTTCTAAATGTCCGCTGTCAAAAATGTCCAGATTTCCCAGTTGTTCGGCGTTGACTCCCAAAGAATCAATTTTTACCACCGAGCCTTGATCTCTTCTTAATTTTGTTAGAAACTCGATTTCAAATCCGTTCGGGGAGATAAATTTGTTTTTCCCGGTTCCAGTATCAAATATTTGATCATAATTTATCGGCATTAGTGCTTCCTTAACGCTTTTTTTCACACTTATCTTTTTGTTCATAGGCACATAGCAATCCATATCTAGGGTCCGAATGCTCGGGATGAACCCCTCAAATATCTTGACATAAAAATATGTGGCCCAAGATCCTATGATGATAATGTTGTCCAAAATTCCACATTCCCCAAAAGTCTTAATGATATTCTGTAATTCGTCTTCATAATTCTTATTCATATGCCTTTAACGCCTTTCGCAGTCTTAATTCATCCTTTTTGGCTAGCTTTAGGTTCATAAGCACTCGAGAATAGTCTTCTGATCTTTGTATCTCTTCATTTGCTCTTTTGTTGTCACTTAATGCACATATATACTCATTGGTTACTTTTACCCCAACTCTATTTTTTCTATAGAAATACTGTTTACCGTTTCTGTTTGAAATAAAAATACTTCCCTTGGGCAAGTTGCTCAACATTTCCATGTATTTTTTTTGATTTCTTAGGTTTCGCTCTAGTTCTTCTTCCAAAACGCTTTTCAGGATACTCATATTATCACCTGTTATAATCATAACATTTATGCTCTACAAAATCAATATTTTTTATGTTTGTAGCACATTTTATTTGTGCCACATATAATTAATATCTTAATTATGTAGCACACATCTGTGCAAATTAAAAATTAATATATGAATGGCTAAAAATAGAAGCATATTCCGTTACGATTTTTTTCAGACCCTTCACATAAAAACTCATAAGAATCAGTCAATCTCCGCCGGCGGTGAAATCCCACCACCACCCACCCCCCCAGATACAAAAAGCCCCCGAAAGGGCTTGTTCTGTGCTAAAGAAGGTGGTCCAGGCCAGAATTGGACTGGCGACACATGGATTTTCAGTCGTTTCATGCAATTATCCCTTGCATTACAATGCCTATTTTATGGTTAATTTTTTACCTTCAAAACAGGTCTGATCTAGTGGGATTGTAAATTTGCATGAGTTCTCATGTGATAAATCTTCCAGTTTACCAGATATAATGATATATCCTAAATTATTAGCGCTGGCATGTAGAATACATTTACCAGCTTCTACCGATTCAAGATGAGCTTCGCCAGACAAGTTGTCATAGATATTCTGTAGTTTGGAGAGAAATGCTAACAAATTTTTTTCGTGAAAAACATATGATTCTGATACGCATTGAAGGAACTCGTTCTTAACTGCGATTATCATTGACGCATTATATACCTTTGTATCATAAAAAACACGGATGTCGCGCATTTCAAAATGATAATTGTTCCCAAAGTCGGATATTAGGATATCTTTTGAGTCGTCCATTGGATTTCCTCCTTCGTTGTATAAATGGATTTTCAGTCGTTTCCTACGCGGGCGAAATGGTTCACCTCGTTATTTCGAATGATTCGGCTGTAAAATTCATATAGAGCCCGCAACTCGGCTCTATTTCTACATGATATCTTTCTTCTTTCTTTTTAATAGAGAAATCGAAAATTAGGCAAGTCACATCGTTGCAAAACCCATCCGTTTCAAACAAAAGATCTTGGATTTTCCGGAATATTACCGTAAATAATACATCTTTATTAAAATCGACGTTCGTAAAATTACGGGCGTGTTCTTTCAAAATTTGGAATTTCATCACAAGGTTATCAGAGTCCATTACGAAAGATGGGATGTAATCATCATGAAACACGGGCCTAAAGCCGATGTTGTGCTTAATTTCCAACAGGAAGTTTTCATCAATCATGTAATTTCTCCTACTAATATCAGACAGCGGTTCATATTGGATTTATAGTTGATTCATGCATGCGAATTATTTTGGCCAGTCATATCCATTTTCGTTTATGGAACTAATGTTATTCGTCTTTGTTGCACGCACGATTTACTTGGCCTTTTCAAAGAAATTCATCTTGCTTAACATCGGACGAATATAGCCTTCCAATAATCTTCTATAGACGATGTCTTGAATTGGGGGAATATATTTCTGGGTATATTCACCAATTTGATATTATTTATAGATATTATTTATTCTTTTTACTAAGCTTGCACCCTTGAGGATCTTGTCCGATAGGAATGCCAATGCATAAGCACCAAACGATAATTACATACATACACATATTCCAATTTTATTTCCTCTTGCGATGACGGGGTCGCTCACAAAAACAATGAAGGCAAGCGGAATGAAACTAGAAATACTGATGATCAAGAAATGCTCTTCTAATATCTATCTTCTACAAATACAGATAATCCAATGACTCACTTGCAGCATATCATTCTGTTCAATTTGATTTCTCCACGTAATTAAAGCAAAACTTCATAATGAATTCGTACATCTCAACAGAATAATCGATGACGACGCTTTCACTCAAAGGTAAATGATACGATCGCACGAAGGCTTCGTCCGTTAACATGAGTACCACGCGGGGACGGTTGATGATGGCATTTGCCTCTAGATCTAAACCGATATATGCTATTCTAAAGCGAATCCCATCTACCTCATTAATCTGATACTCCATCAAGCATTCCTCAATTGCAGCATTTTGATCGGATTGCCTGCCGATTTCGCGGAAACACAATATAATATTGACTCTTTCCCGATCCGCTATGTGGATTAATGTTTCCTTTGACGGAATCTCGCCAAAGCAAAACAGAAAGGTATAGTCAAAATTCCATACAACCCCACGCAAAAGCATGTATGACCATCTTTTGCGTTTCTTCAGCACGCTATCCACGAACTCTTTCCTTTTTGCGAACTCCTCCTGCCATGTCGCTATCGGTATCTGGAGAGTCACGGGTCCTTTCCATTGCTTCATATACATTCGATCCCGATAGCGAAAGAAATCAGCATCAAGAATGGAAACACATTTCTTCAAATACTCTCGATCAGGTATGATTAAAATCAAGGGCAGAAATAATAATACTATGAGGAATAGAACCACCCCAAACCCTGCCAACCATCCGTGTGAGAATAGCAGGCTCCACGCAATGGCAAATCCCGCATTAACCAAAAAAAATATTGCTGGTACATAGATTAAGAATGTCAATCTTCTGCGTTCTGACTTGGATACGAGGCTGCACTTGGAAAAATCCCCCTTTTCGACGTTTCGATATCGAAGGTCGTCATCCGTCAAGACAGCGTCGCGTTCGACAACAGGTTGTTTTTCCATTTCGCCATGAACAATTCTCACGATCTCATTCCCAAAATCGAATCATATTCTTTATAGATTTCGTCATCGATTATCATCAATCGGCACCTCGCGCGTCGTAATAATGAATACATTATATCATAATTGAATCCTCAAAAATGTCACTTATGACGATTTCATCCTTTCTTCTCTGTGTGTCGCGACGACATTTTCTATATGGTTGTTTTCTAGAACAAAAAAGCCCCTCTCAGGGCTTCGTTGTAGGTATGATGGTGGTCCAGGCCAGAATTGAACTGGCGACACATGGATTTTCAGTCCATTGCTCTACCAACTGAGCTACCGGACCATCATATGGCGGTCCCGACGGGATTTGAACCCGCGATCTCCTGCGTG